>JAPKZP010000066.1 GCA_026393735.1 Acidobacteriota bacterium | reverse complement strand
TTGGGATGCTTGAAAATCTGCATGGTGCCAGCCGTCGGTCGCTAGATGCTCAGCGTCTGGACCTTTCGGCCCGACAAGACCATCTCGAAGATCGTCTTCGAGACGAACGTCGCGGTGAACAGGTTGGAGAGGAGGCCGATCGACAGCGTCGTGGCGAAGCCGCGGATCGGGCCCGTGCCGAACTGGAACAGGAACGCCGCCGAAATCAGCGACGCGATGTGCGTGTCCATCAGCGTGAGGAACACGCGGCTGAACCCGGCGTCGATCGCCTGGCGGACACCGCGCTGCGCGGCCAACTCTTCCTTGATGCGCTCGAAGATCAGCACGTTCGAGTCGACGCCGATGCCCATCGTCAGGACGAATCCCGCGATGCCCGGCAGGGTCATCGTGGCCCCGATGTAGGACATGAGTCCCAGCAGGATGATCAGATTGAAGAGGAGCGCGACGACCGCGTTGATGCCGGACAGATGGTAGTAGACGAGCATGAAGAGGAGGACGGCCAGCAGGCCCACCACCGAGGCGATGATCCCGGAGCGGATCGAGTCGGCTCCGAGCGACGGTCCGACGGTGTTCTCTTCGAGGTAGGTCAGCGTCGCCGGCAGCGCGCCCGACCGCAGCACGAGCGAGAGGTCCTGCGTCTCCTGGGCCGTGAAGGTGCCCGAGATGCGCCCCTCGTCGCTGATACGCCCCTCGATGACCGGCGCCGACTGCACCCGCCCGTCGAGGACGATCGCGAGGCGGCGGCCGATGTTCTCGCCGGTCGCCTTGCTGAACTTGCGCGCGCCGTCCTGGTTCAGCGAGAAGCTGACCGCCGGCCGGTTCACCTCGTCGAGCGACGGCTTGGCATTGCGCAGATCGCGCCCCGTGACCACCGCGGTCTTGCGCACGAGGTAGTAGACGGTCTCGACGCGATCGCCCCCGCGGGTCACGTCGGCGGCCCCGGGCACCACGTCCATGTTGTTCGGCAGCGTGCCATTGCGCGACTGGAGGAGCGCCTCTTTGGTGCTGGCCGGCCCGTCTTCGACGAGCTTCAGTTCGAGGAGCGCGGTCGAGCGGATGATTTCCTTCGCACGCGCGACTTCCTTCACGCCGGGCAGCTCCACGATGATCTGGTCGTTCGACGACCCGCTGCGGGTGATCACGGGCTCGGCGACGCCGAGCTCGTTGACGCGGCGGTCGATGGTCTGCAGCGCCTGCGTCACCGCGTCCTCGCGGAGCTGGACCGCGATGTTCGGCTTCATCTCGAATGTGTAGGTCCCGTTCGCGCCAGACTCACGGTTGAACGTGGCCTGCACCTCGTTGGCCGCCTCGCGGAACGCGGCGTCCTGGGCCTGGGGCACGCCCTCGACTTTGAACTGCGTCGGGCTCGTCGCGTTCAACGTCACCCCGGTCAGGCCCTTGGTGTCGATGGCGTCCCGCGGCTGTTCGACGGTGGTCTCGGTGTCGAGGCGCAGGGCGTCATCGGTCTGCACCCGCAGCACCAGGTGAACGCCGCCCTTGAGGTCCAGACCGAGCTTGATCTTCTGCTCGGGCGGATACAGGGCCCAAACGGCCAGCCCCACGACCACGAGGATGGTCAGCACCCTCCAGCGCAAGTTCTTCATAGGCTTACTGATTCACTGTGTCGGGCGCGACGGGCTCCTGTCCCTGGTAGCCCCCCACCGCCGCTTTGGCCACTTCAATGCGGACCTTGTCCGCAATCTGCAGTTGCACGCTCTTCTCGGTGAGCTTGGTGATCTGTCCGTAGATGCCGCTGGTGGTGACGACGCGATCGCCGACCTTCAGGGCCTCGATGAACTGCTGCACCTTCTTCTGCTTCCGCTGCATGGGCAGCAGGATCAGGAAGTAGAAGATCGCCAGCACGAGGGCGAATGGGATCAGCTGCACCCACGGGTTGGCGCCGCTGTCGGCCGGTGCCGCCATGGCCAGCACCAGGCCCAGATCGGAAAACCCTGTCTGCGTCATGAGTCACACAACGGGCGGGAAAAGGTTGATTGTAGTGTTACGCGCAATCTTTCGAGCGTACCGAACACTATAGCCTCCCGTACCCGGGCCATCGTGTCAAGGTAGAAGCTCACGTTGTGGACCGTGTTCAGCACCGCCGCTGTGATCTCGCCCGACACGAAGAGGTGGCGAAGATACGCACGGGAAAAACAGCGGCAGGTATAGCAGTCACACGCCGGGTCGAGGGGCCGGGGGTCCTCGGCGAACCGCGCGTTCTTGATCGTCAGGCGGCCCTCGCTCGTGAAGAGCTGCCCGTTGCGGGCGTTGCGCGTGGGCATCACGCAGTCGAAGAGGTCCACACCCCGCGAGACCGCTTCGACGATGTCGAGCGGTGTCCCGACACCCATCAGGTAGCGCGGCCGATCCGCCGGCAGGAGCGGCGCCGTGTGTGCGACGACGGCGTACATGACGTCGGCAGGCTCACCCACGCTCAAGCCGCCAATGGCGTACGCCTCGAAGCCGATGTCGAGCGTGCGTGCCACGCTCAGATCCCGCAGCGCGGGCACCGTGCCCCCCTGGATGATGCCGAACTGCGCCTGGCCGGGGTTGGTCACGACCGGGACGGAGGTGCCAGGCACCGCTTCGCCGAGCTCGTCCGACATGACGCCGCGGTCGGGATCCAGCTCAAAGGTGCCAGGCACCTGTCTGTGGTCCAGCACCTGCAGGAATCGGTCCCGGCAGCGACGCGCCCAGCGAGCGGACCGTTCGGTCGACTCACGAACCGCCGCCTCCGTGGCCGGCTGCGCGAGGCATTCGTCGAGGACCATCGCGATGTCCGGCCCAAGCCGCGCCTGAATGTCCGTGGCGCCCTCGGGCGTGAGCATATGGGCGCTGCCGTCCAGATGCGACCGGAAACTGATTCCATCTTCGGTGATGACGCGCCGCGCGCCGAGGCTGAACGCCTGGAAGCCGCCGCTGTCGGTCAGGATGGGGCGCTCCCAGCCGATGAACCGGTGCAGGCCGCCCTGCCGCGCGATCAGGTGATCGCCCGGCCGCAGCCACAGGTGGTAGGTGTTGCCCAGGATGATCTCGGCGCCCACGTCCTCGAGATCGCGAACCGTCATGCCCTTGACCGCGCCGCGCGTGCCGACCGGCATGAAGGCCGGCGTCTGCACGACCCCGTGGGCAGTCGTCATCTCGCCGCGGCGCGCGGCGCCGTCGGTGTGCAGGACCCGGAACGCGAAGGGCGAGGACATCACAGGGTGTTCACCAGTCGCCAGCATTGAGCAGGTCCGGCGCAGCAGACAGAATACAGGAGGGTGAGCCGCAAGATCGATGTGGGGTCAACCGGCACGGAGGTGCCAGGGCGGGGATCCGGCTGTTATAGTAGGGCGGTGAAGCGAACACGAGTCGGCGTCATCTTCGGCGGGCGGTCGAGCGAACACGACGTGTCGGTGCGCTCGGCCTCCTCGGTCCTGGGCAACCTCGACCCGGAACGGTACAACCCGGTGGCCATCTACATCGACCCGCAGGGCCGCTGGATTCTGCCGAGCCGTTCCCCCGAGGCGGCCACCGACGCGGAAGCCCGCGAGTACGTGCGTGATCAGGCCCGCTCGTTCCGCCATCGGACCGAAGTGGTCCTGCCCGCGCGCCCCGATGAGGACGCGACGCTGCTGCTCTTCACGCGCGAGACCGAGGGTGAGTCGGCGGAGTCGGACCCGGGTCACAACGCGTCGACGGTCCGCCAGCTGCACCTGGACGTGGTGTTTCCCGTCCTGCACGGACCATACGGCGAGGACGGCACCATCCAGGGCCTGTTCGAGATGGCCAACGTTCCCTACGTCGGCGCAGGCGTCCTCGGGTCGGCGGTCGGCATGGACAAGGCCATCATGAAGGTGCTCTTCCGCGCCCACGGCCTGCCCGTGGCGCCGTTCACCGTGGTGTCGGCCCGGGACTGGGCCCGGGATCGTTCCGGGGTGGCCGCGCAGATCGCCGCGCGGTTCGGGTTCCCCGTCTTCGTGAAGCCCGCCAACCTCGGCTCCAGCGTCGGGATCAGCAAGGCGAAGGACGCGTCCGAGCTTGCGACAGCCATTGATCTTGCCGCCCAGTACGATCGGAAGATCGTCGTCGAAGCGGCCGTGCCGAACGTCCGCGAGATCGAAGTGTCGGTGCTTGGAAACGATCTGCCGGAAGCCTCGCTGCCGGGCGAGGTGGTGCCGTCGTCCGACTGCGAGTTCTACGACTACGACGCGAAGTACAAGAAGGACTCGGATCTGCTCATCCCGGCCTCCCTGACGCCCGAGCAGACGGCGGAGGCCCGGCGGCTGGCCGTGGCCGCGTTCGTCGCGATTGACGGTTCGGGCATGGGCCGCGTCGATTTCCTCTTCGACCACGTCGCGGACGCGTGGTACGTGAGCGAGATCAACACGATCCCCGGGTTCACCACCATCAGCATGTACCCGAAGCTGTGGGCGGCCACCGGTCTCGGGTACGCGGCGCTGCTCGATCGCCTGATCGAACTCGCCATCGAACGGCACACGGCCAAGCAAGTCCTCCGCACGAGCACGGCATGACCGCCGGCCAGCGCGCCCGCCGTCTGGCCCTGGGCCTCACGACGATTGCGCTGGCGGGGCGGATGCTGGCACCCGTCCAGGGCGCCCCGGTGCGGGGCCTGACCCAGGCGTCGGCCCTCGCGCACGCGTACGACCTCGCGCTCGACGCGGATTTCGCCGCGGCCGACGCGGAACTGACGCGCGTGTGCGGGCCCGCCCCCGCGGAGGCCTGCGAGGTGATCGGCGTCGCCGGTCTGTGGTGGCGCATCTACCTCGACCTCGACAACCGCAGTCGTGACGCGGTCTTCATGACGCGCGTCAACGCGTCCATCGATCGGTGCGAACAATGGGTGGCACGCGAGCCCGAACGGGCGGAAGCGTGGTTCTACCTCGGCGCGGCGTACGGCGCCCGCGTCCAGTACCACGGTCAACGCGGCGAGGTCCTCGCGGCCGCGCGGGATGGCAAGCGGATCAGGACCTCGCTCGAGAAGGCGCTCGCGCTGGATCCGACGCTGCACGATGCCAACTTCGGCATCGGCCTCTACCAGTATTACGCGGACATCACGCCTGCGGTCCTGAAGTTCGTGCGCTGGCTCCTGGCGCTTCCCGGAGGCGACAAGGTCATCGGGCTCCAGCAGATGCTGCGAACGCGCAGCCAGGGGGTCATCCTCAAGGCAGACGCCGCGTACCAACTGCACCTTATCTATCTCTGGTACGAACATGAGCCGGAGAAGGCCCTGGCCCTCCTCGACGAGCTCCGGACCCGTTACCCCCACAATCCGATCTTCGTGCTGAACATCGCCCAGGTTCACGAGGAGTACCGGAGCGACCGGCCGGCCGCCCTCGCCGCGTACCGGGCGCTGGTCGATGGCGCACGCACGGGCGCCTTCCGCGAGCCGTTGCTCGCCGAAGTCTGGGGCCACGCGGGGACCGCTGCGCAGTGGGCGGCGCTCGCCGAACCCGATCGTGCGATCGAGGAGTGGCGCTGGGTGGTCGAGCGGCGCGCGGACGTGCCGTACGGAGCCGTGTCACGCGCGCACCTGGGCATCGGCCAGGCGTACGACCGCATGGGCATGCGCGATCGGGCGATCGCAGCCTATCGCGCGGCGCTCGCCACGGTGCCCGGCGGAGATCCGTCCGGGACACGGGCCGCGGCCGAGGCGGGACTCGCGCGCACGCCCGACCGCGCGTCCACCGACGCCGCGCGTCTCTCCCTCGACGGCTGGCGGGCGTTCGAACGCGGCGCCCTGGCCGAGGCCTGGCCGCGGCTCGATCGCGCGGTGCAGTTGCGGCCGGGCGATGGCGTGCACCGGTACCGGCGGGGCAGGATCTTCGTCGCGCGGCAGGATCGCGCGCATGCGCAGGCGGACTTCGAGCGCGCGTCGCAGGTCCGTCCCTCGCCGCCGCCGCCGTTCGTCGCATCCGCGTTCTACGAACTCGGCCGCCTGGCCGAAGCCCGCGGCGATCTCGCACGCGCGGCGAGCCTCTACGATTCAGCCGCGCGTGTCCGCGGCGCCTTCCCAGAGACGCGCGACAGCGCGCAGCAGGCGTTGTCACGCCTTCGCTGACGCGCGATCATCGCGCACCGGATCGAAAATAGTTGCGCTCGCGGATCACTTTGTGCTTGACATCGTTTTCTTCTCATCCATAATCTACAGCTTGTATGAGCCTGGATTGCTCAGCCCAGAGCTTGTGATCGTTCCGAGCCGGTAACCTGCTGGGCAGCCACGATCCGAGGAGGACAAATGGCGAAGAAGACTGCAAAGAAGGCAACGAAGAAGGCCGCGAAGAAGCGCTAAGCTTCAACGCACAAATTTCGGGGGTGTCAACACCCCCGTTTTTTTTGCTCGCTGCGTCCCGGTTGTCCGGGGCTTCACATAGCGAGGAGCGGCACGGCAAGCCGCACATTCCAACGCCGAAGGGGGGGATTGCAATGGCGAAGAAGACCGCGAAGAAGGCGACGAAGAAGGCCGCGAAGAAGCGCTAAGCGTTTCGGCCAGCTTCGGCTAGCGAGGGGGCGGCTGGCGCCCCCTTTGTTTTGTACGCCCGCCTCCTGGCACGCATCGGCGGCCTCTGCCCGTCAGCGAGAGACCACCGAGGTCCCGTCCCACGTCCGCACGCGCCTGATCACATCCCACTGCTGCAGCCGGTCCACGACGTCCATGCCGGCGACGACGCGCCCGAACACCGTGTACTTCGCATCGAGGTGCGGTTGCGGCGCGTGCGTCACGAACCACTGGCTGCCGCCCGTATCGGCGCCATCGAGCGCCATGCCGACCGTGCCGCGCAGGTACGGCCGCATGTTGATCTCGTCCCGGATCGTGTAGCCGGGACTGCCCTCGCCGTCGCCGCGGTCGTCGCCGGCCTGGACGACGAAGTTCGGCACGACCCGGTGAATCGCCTGGCCGGTGAAGAAGCCGCGCTGCGCGAGCTTCACGAAGTTCTCGCACGTGAGCGGCGCGTCGAGCACGGCCAGCTCGATCTCGATCGTGCCCTTGTCGGTGTCGAGGTACACGTGCGGCGACACCGGTGGCGACACCAGTCCGGGCGCGGCATACGCGTCGTCAGCCCGCCCGGGCGCCGGGCGGATGCGGGACGCCACGTCGATCGCGGGCGTGAGGCCCCGCAACAGGGCCGCCGCGCGCAGGCGCACGGCCCAGTCCCTGTCGGCGAGCGCCTCGCGCAGCACGGGCGTGGCCACCTCGGCGCCGTACTTCGCGAGCGACGCGAGGGCGGCCGCCCGCGCCTGGTAGAGTCCGTCTGTCTGCCACGCGCGATAGCTCTCGGCCAGCGCGCGGTCGGCGCCGGCGGGTTTCAGCGTGCCCAAGCCTGTGGCGGCGGCGGCTCGCACCATCACATCGCCCGCGTTCAGCAGGCCGATCAAGGTGGCGCCGAGATCCGCCGGTCTCGCGGGCGCCGCCACCATGGCCTCGATCACGGCCGGCAGCACGCGCGGGTCCTTGTCGGCGAGCATCGCCGTGAGCCGCGGCCCGCCAATCTCAGGCGTGAACGTCGAGAGCATCGACGCCAGCGCGGCGCGCACGCTCGGGTGCGGGTCCGGATCGAGCCCGGACAGCACCGTGACGAACGTCTCCCCGTCGATGTCGCGCACGGCCCGAAGCGCGGCCGCGCGCATCGACGGCCACGGATCGCCGAGCAGGTCGAGCAGCGTGTCGATCACCTCACGGTCGTGCAGGGCCCCCAGCGCGGCCACCGCCTCGAGCCGCACGTTGGGTGCCGTCGTCCGGCTCTGCAGCAGACGGCGCAGTGCCGGGGCCGCGTCGAGGCTCCCGATCTGCGCGAGCGCCCGGATGGCCGAGATCGCGCTTCGCTGATCCTCTTGCCAGTTCTGGGCCAGGAGCACCAGCGTGCCCACCGACACGGTGTCCTTCAGGGAGCCGAGTCCCTTCGCCGCCAAGGCCTTCGTCAGGCTGCCGCCCGCTCGCGCCAGCGTCAGCAGGGCGGGCGCCGCCCGCGCATCATCCACACGGGCCAGCGCGTAGGCCACCGGCCACCATCGCAACCGCGGCTCACCCGCGGCGTCGATCACGACCGCGGCCAGCGCGTCGAACGCCTTCAGGCGAGTGAGGGCGTAGATGCCGAGGCGGAACGCCTCGGTGGCCGGAGGCTGCGGGTCGGTGAGGTCATCGGGATCCAGGCCGACAGCGCGGCTCTCTGTGAGCCGGGCCGTGGCCATCGCCGCGATGGCCTTCGCTGAGGCGGCATCGCCGAGCAGACCCAACGCTTCGGCCGCGCGGCCCTGCACGAGCGGCGAGGCATCGTTCAACGCGGCGCGCAGGGGGTCGATCCCGGAGGCCTGTCCGACGAGACCGAGCGCAAACGCGGCCATCTGCCGGACCTCGGCATCGACGTCGCCGGCGAGCACCCTGGCGAGCGGGGCCACACCCTCGGCAAGCCCGACGCGGCCCACCGCCAGGGCAGCCCTGCGGCGGACGCGGCCCTCGGGGTCCGACAGCAGCCGCACGAGATCCGGCGTGACGGGCGGCACGACAGGTGCTGCGTGCTTCTTTCCTCCCTTCGCGGGAGCCGGGGCCGGAGGCGGCAGGGGCGGATTCGCGTCGCGCAGGATCCGCTGATCCTCGAGGCGGAGGATCCATGCCATCTTCTGCTCGAACGTCTGTGGCGCAGGCGTCGCGGGCGCCTGCCCATGCGCTGGCGCGGCCAGCAGGACGGCGCACGACGCCGCCAGGACGAGGTGGCGCGTCATGATGCCCGCAGTTCCGCGCGCCTCAGGGTGGCGCGCTCGATTCGATCCGTTACGACCGAGACGCCGATGCCAGGCCCCTCCGGGACGCTGATCAATCCGTCGGGGCGCACCTCGATGGCCGGGTCGATCAGATCCGGATCGTAATAGCGCTTGCTCGCCGCGACGTCGCCCGGCAGCGAAAAGTTCGGCAGCGTCGACAGATGGAGATTGTGGGCCCGGCCGATGCCGGACTCGAGCATGCCGCCGTGCCAGACCGGCACGCCGTGCGCCGCGCAGAGGTCGTGCAGGCGGATCGACTCGGCGTGCCCGCCGACGCGCCCGGGCTTGATGTTGATGATCCGGCAGGCCCCCGCGTCGATCGCGTCCCGGCCCAGGCGCACGGAGTGAATCGACTCGTCGAGGCAGATTGCGGTGCGCAACTGCCGCTGCAGGACGGCGTGGTCGCGGATGTCATCGTAGTCGAGGGGCTGCTCGATCATCATGAGGTCGAACGCGTCGAGGCGCGACAGGTGGGCGGCGTCCGCGAGGGAGTACGCCGCATTGGCGTCCACCATGAGCGGGACGTCGGCGTGGCGCCGCCTGATCGCGGCGACTGCATCGAGGTCCCAGCCGGGCTTCACTTTGATCTTGATGCGCCGGTAGCCGGCCGCAAGTTCCGCCGTCACGCGGTCGACCAGTTCGGCCAGGGAATCCTGGATGCCGATGGAGACACCCGCCACGATCTCCGTCCGCGATCCGCCCAGCACCGCGCGCAACGGGACGCCGGCCTGCACGGCGAACAGATCCCAGGCCGCCATCTCGACCGCGGCCTTTGCCATGTGATGGCCACGCACGCGCCGCATCGCGGGAAAGACCTCGCGCGGGTGGGAGAACTCGACGCCCAGCACCAGGGGCGCCAGAAAATCCACGATGAGGTGCCACGCCGTCTCGACCGTCTCGGACCCGTAGTACGGGTTGTCGTCGGCCACGCACTCGCCCCAGGCGGTGGCGCCTTCGCCATCGAGCCGGACCAGCAGGAATGTCCGGTTGTAGACCCGGCCGAAACTGGTTTCGAAGAACCGCACGAGGGGCAGGCGGACGACGCGGAGATCCAAGCGTTCGATGCGCACGGGAGCATCTTACCCCCGGGTGCCCATGCAGGCGCAACGGCCCGGCAGGCCCCGCCCCGGCTCAGGCCCGGCGTCTTGCCACCGCCGCGAGGCGGCCGGTATACTCGCGGCACCGTGAACTACCGCTATCTGGCGATCGAGGGGCCGGTCGGCGCCGGGAAGACCGCGCTGGCCGAACGTCTCGCGATTCGCGGTGACGCCTCCGCCATCCTGGAGGACGGCGACAACCCGTTTCTGGCCGACTTCTATCAGGACAAGCCTGGCGCGGCGTTCCAGACACAGCTGTTCTTCCTGTTGAACCGGCATCGGCAACTGGCGGGCGTCCGGCAGACGGATCTGTTCAGCCAGGTGACGATCTGCGACTACCTGTTCGACCGCGATCGCATCTACGCGTACCTGAACCTCGACGACAACGAGTTGTACATCTACCAGCGGCTTTACGACTTGCTGTCCCGCGAGGTCCCGCAGCCGGATCTCGTCGTGTACCTCCAGGCGCCCACGGACCTGCTCGTGAAGCGCCTGCGCGAACGGGGCCGCGACCCCGAGTACGCCGCGCACCGCCTCGACCCGGCGTACGTAAAGGAGCTCAACGAGGCCTATCAGCACTTCTTCTTCCAGTACACGTCGACGCCCCTGCTCGTGGTCGAGACGTCCCAGATCGATTTCGGGCGGAGCGACGAGGCGGTGGACGACCTGGTCCGCCAGATCACCGCGATGGGACGCGGGACGCAGTATTACGTGCCGCGGACGTAGGCGGGAATGGTGCCGCCTTGATTCTTGCTTCTGGCTCCTTGTCTGGTAAGCTTTCCTCGAATGCCCTGGTTCAAGAAGGAAAAGACGCCCATCGCCGCGTCGAAGCAGACGGCGGTCCGCGTACCCGAAGGGCTGTGGGTGAAGTGCCCGTCCTGCAGCCAGGTTCTCTACAACAAGGACCTGCAGGCCAGCCTGGGGGTGTGCCCGAAGTGCGCGCACCACTTCCGCATGACCGCCGCCGAGCGCCTGCGTTCGCTGTTTGACGGCGAGTGGCAGGAGCACGACGCCGGGCTCGCCGCGATGGTCGTCGGCACGGGCACCATCGACGGCATGCCCGGCGTCGTCGCGGCCATGGAGTACAGCTTCCTCGGCGGCAGCATGGGCGTCGTGGTCGGCGAGATGATCACGCGCGCGATCGAGCGCGGCCTCGCGGCGCGCATGCCGGTGGTCGTGGTCTCGTGCTCGGGCGGCGCCCGGATGATGGAAGGCGCGCTGTCCCTCATGCAGATGGCGAAGATCTCCGCGGCCCTCGCCCGCCTCGACCGGGCCGGCCTGCCCTACCTGTCCATCCTGACGGATCCGACGACGGGCGGCGTCACGGCGAGCTTCGCGATGCTCGGCGATCTGAACATTGCCGAGCCCAAGGCCCTCATCGGGTTCGCCGGACCGCGCGTCATCGAGCAGACGATTCGGCAGAAACTGCCGGAGGGATTCCAGCGCAGCGAGTTCCTGCTGGAACACGGCATGATTGACATCATCGTCGATCGCCGGGAGTTGAAGGCGACCATCGCCCGGGCGCTGCGGTTCATGCATGAACCCGCTTGAGTATCTCTTCGGGCTCGAGTTCCACGGACACAAGCTGGGCCTCGACAACATCCGCGCCCTGACCGACGCGTTGGGCCGGCCGCAGGATGCCTGTCCGTCGGCGATCGTCGCCGGGACGAACGGCAAAGGATCCGTCTGCGCGATGACCGCTGCGGCCCTCTCGGCTGCCGGTTACCGCACCGGGTGCTACACCTCCCCGCACCTCGTCCATCTTACGGAGCGCTACGAGATCGACGGCGTGCCGGTGGCGGAGGCCGAACTGGCGGACGTGGTCGCCGATCTGCAGACGCTGGCGGCGCGCCTCGAGGCGCAGGGGCTGCTGGGCGCGACGCCCACGTTCTTCGAAGTGGCGACCGCGGCCGCCTTTGAGGTGTTCCGGCGGCACCGCGTCGAGGTTGCGGTGCTCGAAGTCGGGCTCGGGGGCCGGCTCGACGCGACGAACGCGGCGACGCCCCGCGTCGGAGCGATCACGAACATCGCCTTCGATCACCAGCAGTACCTCGGGCACAGCCTCGCGGCGATCGCCGCCGAGAAGGCCGGCATCATCAAGCCCGGCATGCGGCTGGTGTGCGGCGAACGCCACCCCGAAGCGCTCGACGTCATCGCCGACGCATGCCGCGCCCGGCAGGCCACACTCGTGACCACGTGGGACGACGTGGCGTGCGACACGACCTTCGCGGACGGACGGGCGACGATCGGCGTCCGGACGCCGGCCGGGCGGTACGGCCCGGTCACGCTCGCGCTGCATGGCCGGCACCAGGTTGCCAATGCGCTGGTGGCGGTCCGGCTGCTCGAAGCGCTGGACGCGACGGGCGTCAGGGTGCGTGGCCCGGCCATCGAGCAGGGCCTTTCCGGCGCCCGCTGGCGCGGGCGCCTCGAACGGATCGATCTCGCGGGCGGACGCTCGGTGCTGCTCGACGCTGCGCACAACCCGGCCGGCGCCGCGACGTTGGCCGGCTATCTTCGTGAGGTCGCGCCGCAGGGGGTCCCGATGGTGTTTGGCGCGGTGCGGGACAAGGACCATCGAGGCATGCTCGAGCAGCTGCTGCCCTGCGCGACGCATCTGGTGCTGACCACTCCGCCGACCCCGCGCGCCGCGGATCCTGAAGACATCCGCCGACTCGCCGAGGCGGTCCGGCCCGGCCTCCCGATCGTGATCGAGGCCAGCCCGATCCGGGCGCTGGACACCGCCTGGACCCTCGGATCGCACATCTGCGTGGCCGGCTCGATCTTCCTGCTGGGCGCGGTGCTGCCAGCGCTTCGCGCGCGGGCGGTCCCGTGACCGAAACCGCCCGCCAGGCAGGTTGGCCCGTGTCTATTCGCCGTGGTAACCTTCGATCGTGATCACACGAGTTGCGCACGTCGCGCTGTGGCTGGCCGCCGCAGCTCTGCTGGCGCCCGGCGCGGGATTCGCCCAGCCGCCGGCCCGGCATCAACACGAATCAGCAGTGGCGCCTGGAACGCATCGGCGACGATCACTGGAAGCTGACGGGCGACGTCGAGATCGAGAAGGGCGACATGAAGATCTCCGCCGACGAGGTCGAGATCTTCACGGACCGCGATCTGCTCACCGCCAAGGGCAACGTGACGATGACGTCGCCGGCGCAGCGCGTGTCGGCTGACTCCCTCGAGTTCAACCTGAAGACCAAGCTGGGAACGTTCCACCATGCGTCGGGGACGGCTCAGATCCAGAAGGGGCCGGCTGCGCCGCGGGACATGTTCGGCACGCCCGAACCCGACGTGATGTTCTACGGCGAGGTGATCGAGAAGATCGGGGATCAGAAGTACAAGCTGACGAACGGCGGCTTCACGACGTGCGTGCAGCCGTCGCCGCGATGGCAGCTGACGTCGGGATCCGTCACCCTGAACCTCGACCACTACGCGTTCCTGACGAACCCGGTGCTCAAGGTGAAGGGCGCCCCGGTCTTCTACCTCCCCGCGATCTACTACCCGATCAACAAGGAGAATCGCGCCACGGGCTTTCTGATGCCGATGTACGGCTCGTCGACGCTTCGGGGACAGACGCTCAGCAACGCGTTCTTCTGGGCGATGGGACGCAGCCACGACCTCACGGCGATGTACGACTGGTTCTCGAAGACGGGCCAGGGCTACGGCGCGGAGTACCGGTACCTGCTGAGCGGGGCATCCCGGGGAAACGTGAGCTTCTACCGGTTGAACGAGAAGCCCGCCACCTACACGTCCGGCGGCGCCGACGCGACAGTCCCCGGCATGCAGAGCTTTCAGATTCGGGGCGATGCCAACCAGGACCTGCCCTTCAACCTGAAAGCCCGGGGCCGCATCGACTACTTCTCGAGCATCCGCGTGCAGCAGACCTACAGCACCAACATCTACCAGGCGTCCCTGTCGACGCGGTCGTACGGCGGCGGCCTCAGCGGGTCGTGGGGCGCGTACGGCGCCAACGTGAACATGGACCGCAGCGAGTACTTCTATTCGGCGACGTCGTCGTCGGTGACTGGGTCATGGCCCCGCATCGTCTTCACCCGTGGAGAGAAGCCCATCGGGAAGCTGCCGCTGTATGCCGGCGTGGGTTCGGAGTTCGCGTCGCTCGTCCGCGTGACGAACTCAGCGACGTCAAGCCTCGACACCGGGCTGTGGCGCGGCGACGTCACGCCGGTCCTGCGGTTCCCCTTCACGAAATGGCCGTTCCTGACCGTGAACTCATCGCTGGCGTTTCGATACACGTGGTGGAGCCAGAGCATCGACACGGTGGCCAGCAAGCAGGTGACCGAACCGATCAGCCGCACCTACTTCGACATGTCGGCGCGCATCGTCGGGCCGGTATTCAACAAGATCTGGAGCACGCCGAACTCCGGGTTCGCGTCGAAGATTAAGCACACGGTTCAACCCTGGGTCAATCTCCAGCGGGTGACGATGATCGACAATCTCTCGAGCATCGTGAAGCTGGATTCGACGGACTACGTCATCGGCGGCACCACGACGATCGCCTACGGGCTGGACAACCGGATCTACGCGAAACCGGTTGCCGGCGAGGGAGCCGGCACGGCGCGGGAGATTCTGGCTGTCGGCATCCGTCAGACCTACTATACGGACGCCCGCGCGTCGGCCGTCGACTCCAACTACGCCACGAGCTTCACGAAGGTCACGCTCCAGAAACTCTCGCCTGTCTCGCTGGCGGCCAGCTTTTCGCCGACCAATGCGCTGACCGCGTCGTTCCGCACCGAGTACAACACCTACGCCAAGGCCTTCCTGACGTTCGGCGCGGTGGGATCGTACTCCTTCCGGCAGAACGTGGTGACCTCCGCGGGCTGGAGCCAGCGACGCTACGTGTCGACGCTGCCCGGCTACGACACGCTGAGCGCGTCCACGCACTATCTCAATGCCGACGCGAACGTCCGGTTCAATCGCAACCGCTACGGCGGCACGGTGTCCTTCAACTACGATCTCAAGAATCAGTCGTTTCTGCAGCGGCGCTTCGTGGGTTACTACAATCCCCAGTGCTGCGGCATCGCGGTGGAGTTCCAGACCTTCAACCTGTCCGGGGGCTACTATCCCGGGTACAACCCCGCCGTGACCAGGGACCGCCGCTTCAACATCACGTTCACGCTCGCCGGCCTCGGGACGTTCTCGAATTTCCTGGGATTCTTCGGCGTCAACCAGGGCTATCGATAGGCCTCGCAGGGCGCGCGGCTCGACGACCAGACGGAAAGGACGGGCAGGGATGGTGAAGGTCCTCGTGACCGGCGGTGCCGGGTTCATCGGCAGCAACTTCGTCCGCTATGCGCTCGGTGCCCACCCGGACTGGCACGTCACGACGCTGGACAAGCTGACCTACTGCGGGCGTCTCGAGAACCTGCGCGACGTGATGGACAGTCCGCGCCACACGTTCGTGAAGGGCGACATCGCCGACGCGGTCGTGAGCGCGCCGCTCGTGCAGGCGGCCGACATCGTGGTGCACTTCGCCGCCGAGACGCACGTGGACCGGTCGCTGCAGAGCGCGGGCGAGTTCATCCACACCGATGTCTTCGGGACCTTCGTGCTGCTCGAGGCCGCGCGCCAGGCGCCGCGCCTGCGCCGTTTCATCCAGGTCTCGACCGACGAAGTCTACGGTTCGGTGCCGACGGGCGCGTCCAGGGAGACCGATGAGCTGCGGCCGCGCAATCCCTACTCGGCCAGCAAGGCGGGCGCCGACCGGCTGGCGTACAGCTACTTCGCCACCTACCAGGTGCCGGTCGTCGTGACGCGGGCATCGAACAACTACGGCCCGTACCAGTTCCCGGAGAAGGTCATCCCGCTCTTCATCACGAACGCGCTCGAGGACCAGCCGTTGCCGCTTTACGGCGACGGACTGAACGTGCGCGACTGGCTGCACGTCGACGACCATTGCCGCGCGGTGGATCTGATCCTGGAGAAGGGCGTCGCGGGCGAGGTCTACAATATCGGCGGCGGGAACGAAGTCCCGAACGTGGACCTGACGAAACGGATCCTCGACCTGGTCGGGAAACCCGAGACCCTGATCCGCCCGGTGGCGGACAGGCTCGGCCACGACCGCCGCTACGCGCTCGACACGGCCAAGCTCCGCGCCCTGGGGTGGGACCCGGTGCACGTGTTCGCCGACGGCCTCGCCGCGACCGTCGAATGGTATCGCGCGAATCCCTGGTGGTGGGGCCCGATCAAGCACCAGGACCCCGCGTTCCAGGCCTACTACCAGCAGCAGTACGCCGCACGCACAGCGGGTCAACCGTAGCAGGACTGTCGGGCGTCACCGCCCGGCCTCTCGGACTCCGGCATGAATCATCGCCCGACCGTTCTTGTCACCGGCGCCGCAGGCTTCGCGGGTTCGCATCTGCTCGACCTGCTCGGCCGCGACGACGTGCGCGTCGTGGCGCTGCGCAAGCCCGGCATCGGCGCCGAGACACAGGCGAGGTATCCCCAGTTCGAGTGGCTCGAGGTGGAGCTGCTCCAGGGAGACGAGGTTCGCCGGACCGTCGCTGGGCTTCGCCCGATCGCCATCTACCACCTGGCGGGGTCCCCGCACATCGGCCAGTCCTGGAAAGCCGCGACCGAGACGCTCGCGGTCAACGTGATGGCCACGCACCACCTGCTCGAGGGCCTGCGCGCCGAAGGCCTCCACAGCCGGGTCGTTGTGCCCAGTTCGGCCTATGTCTACGGGCCGGCCGATCGCGCCCTGACGGAAGACGACCCGATTGAGTCCACGAGCCCGTACGCGATCAGCAAGATCGCGACCGAGTTGGCCGCGGCCAAGGCGTCCGCGCGCGACGGCGTGCCGGTGATCGTGGCGCGGTCCTTCAATCACATCGGCCCGCGCCAGGACCCGTCGTTCTTTGCGTCGGGCGTGGCGCGGCAGATCGCGCTCATCGAGGCCGGCCGCCTCGAACCCGCGATCCGCGTGGGGAACCTCGACGCGCAGCGCGATTTCACGGACGTGCGCGACACCGTCCGGGCCTATCGCGCCCTGGTCGAGCGAGGGACGCCGGGTCAGCCGTACAACGTGTGCTCGGGCCGCGCCCTTCCCGTCCGAGACGTGCTGAACGGGCTCGTGGCGCTCGCTCGCGTGCCGGTCACGGTCGAGCCCGATCCCGACCGTTTCAGGCCGAACGACCGCCAGTTGCTCCTTGGCGATCCGTCCCGCATACGCCGCGACGTCGGCTGGCAGGCGGAGATCCCGATCGCGCGCACGCTTTGCGACCTCCTGGACTACTGGCGCCAGGCGGTATGACCTCGCCATGAAAGTCCTCGTCACCGGAGGAACGGGCTACCTCGGTCGGTCGCTGGTGACGTCCCTGCGTGCCGCGGGGCACACGGTCGTGCTCTACGCCCGCACGGCCAGCGCGTCCGGACTGCCGGTGCACGCGGTCGACGGGGACATCCGGGACGCCAGCCGGCTCGACGCGGCGTCGGACGGCTGCGAGGCCATCCTGCACACGGCGGCGCTCGTCGCGGTGTGGAGACCCCGCCGTGACGACTTCGACGAGGTGAATGTCGCCGGACTGCGGAACGTGCTGGCCGTTGCGAAGCGGCGGGGCGTGACGCGCGTGCTGTGCACGTCCTCGTTCCTGGCCCTGCCTCCAGCCGGGCTCGACCAGGCCCCGGCCTGGAACGACTACCAGCGTACGAAGGCCGAGGCCGACCGGCTCGCCGACATGGCCGTCAGCCAGGGCGCCCCGGTCATCCGTCTCTATCCGGGCGTCATCTACGGGCCCGGCCCGGCCACTGATGGCAACCTCGTCGGCCGGATGATCGCCGATCACCTCCGCGGCCGGCTGCCGGGCGTGATCGGCGCCAGCCGCATCTGGTCGTTCGCGTACCTCGAGGATGTCGCAGCAGCCCACGTGGCGGCGCTGACCGCCGGCGTGTCCGGACGCCGGTACCTGCTCGGCGGCGAGAACGCGCCTCAGATGCGGATCTTCGACATCGTCCACGAGGTGACGGGTCGCGCAAGGCCGCGGCGCATCCCGGACTGGGCTGCGTCGATCGCGGCGGCCGCCGACGAGCTGCGGGCCGCCTGTTTCCGCACCATGCCGGTGCTGACGACGGGCACGCTGGAAATCCTCCTGAAGGACTGGCCGCTCGGACACGCGCTGGCCAGCGAGGAACTCGGCTACTCGGTCACGCCGCTCGACGCCGGCATCCGTCACACGCCCGACACGCTGCAGGTGAAGACACCGTCATGAGCGCGCCGGCGTTCTCTGAAACACGCCGGCAGGCGGTGCACATCTCGATGGTGGCGTTTGCGTTCGGCTTGCGATGGCTCACGTGGTGGCAGGCTGCGCTCTGTGCCCTCGCCGCCCTGGCGTTCAACGCGCTGGTGTTGCCGCGGTCCGGAGGACAGGCGATTGTCCGCCCGGTCGACGCGGCGCGTGGCTATCCCGTCGGCATCCTCATGTACCCGCTCGCGGTGCTCGTGCTGATCCTGGCGTTCCCCACGCGGCTCGACGTGGCGGCCGCAGCCTGGGCCGTGCTCGCCGTGGGAGACGGCACCGCCACCCTCGCCGGCCGGCGCTGGGGCCGGCATGCGCTGCCGTGGAACCCGGCGAAGACGTACGAGGGCCTGGCGTCATTCGTCATCGCCGGAGGGACAGCCGCGGTCATCCTCGCGTGGTGGACGGCGCCCGCGATCATGCCGAGACCGTCCCTGCTCTTCATCTTGCTCGCGCCCGCCGCGGCCGCTCTCGCGGCCGGCTTCGCGGAAACGGTGCCCATGACGCTCGACGACAATGTCACGACGCCCGCTGTGGCGGGAGCCGTGCTGTGGCTGGGCGGCCTGATGACGGCTGCCGCGTGGGCGACACATCGCGACGCGGTCGGCGCACACCTGATCGCGGCCGTCCTCGTCAACGCGCTCGCCGCCGGCGGGGGGTGGGCCGCTGGCACCGTGCGCGCGTCCGGCATGGTGACGGGCTGGGCGATTGGCGTGGCGGTCTATGCCAGCCTGGGCGTGCCTGGCTGGGTGCTGTTGTTCTTGACGTTCGCGACGGCGACACTGGCATCGAAACTCGGGCTCAAGCGAAAAGCGATCCTGGGCATTGCCGAGGAACGTGGCGGGCGGCGCGGCGGCGGGAATGCGTTCGCGAATACCGGGCTGGCGGCCGTGGCGGCGATTGCGGCCGTGACGACGCCGTACCATGACGCCGCCATGCTGGCGTTCGTTGCCGCGTTGACCACCGGCGGAAGCGACACGGTCGCCAGCGAGATCGGCAAGGCCTGGGGTGGCCGGACCTACCTGCCCACGACGCTCTCGCAGGTACGGCCAGGCACGCCGGGCGCCGTATCGATCGAAGGCTCGGGTGCGGGTATCATCGGCGCACTTGTGCTGGCCTCCGCGGGTGCATGGCTCGGACTGGTGCCCGCGGCGCTGGTGTGGCCCGCCGTCGGCGGCGCGATCGCGGGCTCGGTCGTCGAGAGCGCGCTCGCGGCGACGCTCGAGGCCCAGGGCGTGGTGAACAACGACGTCCTGAACTTCATCAACACGGCGACGGGCGCCATCGTCGCGATTGTCTTCATGAGGCTGATGTGAGCCCGTCCGCACGTGTGCGCACCCTCGTCGATTTCGCGCGTCCCTTCACGCTGATTGCCCCCGCGCTCGGGGTCATCTCGGCGTCGGCGACGGCGGTCGGCGCCGCTCCCCGCGAGCCGTGGAGCTGGCAGCTGCTCGTGGCCCCGGTCGTCGGGGCGTTGATGGCCGCCATGCTGAACGCCGCGTCGAACGGCTTGAACCAGATCTACGATCTGGAGATCGACCGCATCAACAAGCCGACTCGTCCGTTGCCGAGCGGGCGCATGACGATCCGGGACGCGTGGGTCTTCACCATCGTCAGCTTCGCCGTCGCGTTCGTGATGGCGTGGTACGTCGCCCCTGGCGGCCGGCACGAGTGCTTCTGGATAGTGCTCGCTGCGGGCCTGATCACGACCATCTACTCCGTGCCGCCGTTCAGGACGAAGCGACTGGGGATCTGGGCGAACGTGACGATTGCGGTGCCGCGGGGGGTGCTCCTGAAGGTGGCGGGCTGGTCGGCGGTCAAGACCGTGATGGGAGCGGAGCCGTGGTACCTGGGAGCAATCTTCGGCTTGTTCCTGCTCGGCGCGACGACCACGAAGGACTTCGCGGACATGGAAGGAGACCGGCTGGGCGGGTGCCGCACGCTCCCGATACAGTTCGGCGTCACGCGGGCGGCGTGGATGATCTCGCCGTCCTTCGTCCTCCCCTTCCTGATGATCCCGATCGGGGTGTGGACCGGCGTGCTCACCGGCAACGCCTGGCTGCTCCACGGTCTCGGCGGGCTGATGACCGCGTACGGGCTGTACGTCTGCTACCTGATGCTGCGGCGGCCTGATGAACTCGCGGTGGAAGAAAACCACGTGTCGTGGGCGCACATGTACCGCATGATGTTCGCCGCTCAGATCGGCTTCGCGGCCGCCTACCTGCTGTAAGCCGTCTCGCCTACGACTGGCCCAGCAGGGCGCTGATGCGAGCCGCGGTCGGCGGATGCGTGCTGAACATCGACAGCATGCCCGACACGCTGAACGGCTTGATGATGAACATGTGCGCCGTGGCCGGGTTCGCATCCATCGGAATGCGCTTCGACGCCGTGTCGAGCTTGCGCAGGGCGTCCACCAGCCCGTACGGCGTGCCGGCAATGTCGGCCCCGCCGGCATCCGCCCCGAACTCGCGCGACCGCGAGATGGCCGCCTGGATGAGCATCGCCGCGAGCGGCGCGAGGATGACCGTCGCGAGCATGCCGATCGGGTTCGAACCGCCCTCGCGATCGTCGCTTCGGCCGCCGCCGAAGAAGGCCGCGTACTGCGCCATGCGGGCGATCATCATGATGGCAGCGCCCAGCGTTGCGGCGATCGAGCTGATGAGAATGTCCCGGTGCTTCACGTGCGCGAGTTCGTGGGCGAGCACGCCTTCGAGTTCGCGCTGGTCGAGCAGGCGGAGAATCCCCTCCGTGGCCGCGACGGCGGCGTGCGAGGGGTTCCGCCCCGTGGCGAACGCGTTCGGCGACGGATCCGGGATGACGTAGACCTTCGGCATCGGCAGGCCGGCGCGCTGGGCGAGCCGCGCCGTGATCTGGTAGAGCGGATGCTCCGGCCCGACCGGCTGCGCCCGGTACATCTTCAGGACGATCTTGTCGGAGAACCAGTACGACACGAAGTTCATGACGATCGCGAAGCCGAACGCCGTGACGAGACCGCCTGACCCGCCAAAGTACTCACCGAGTACGAGCAGGAGGCCGCTCATCAGGCCGAGCAGCAGAGTCGTTTTGATTGCGTTACCCATGATGACGTCCTGTCTGAACAATCCCGCGTCGATCCAGTCTAGATCTCCAGGATCCGCCGCAGCAAGCCGGCGAGGAGCGCGGCCCGCCAGGGAAGGTCTGCGATGCGCACGTGCTCGTCAATCGCGTGAGCCCCGCCGCCGACCGCGCCGAGCCCGTCCAGTGTTGGGACGCCGACCGCTGCCGTGAGGTTTCCATCGGAGCCGCCGCCGGTCGAACCTTCGCCCAGGTCGACCCCGATCTCCGCCGCGAGCGCGTGGGCCTGCCGGGAGAGGTCCGCCACAGCTGGCGTCCGCTCGAACGGGGGCCGATCCACTCCGCCTCCGACGGTCAGCCTGGTCCGGGGGTCGGCGGTCACGAGCGACAACATGGCGGAGGTGATGCGCGCCGCCTCCCGGCTCTCGGCCACCCGCACATCGACGACAGCTTCGGCCTCCGCTGCGATGACGTTCGCCCGCGTTCCGCCCCGGACGGTGCCGACACTGAGCGTCGTCCCGCGGCCGGGATCCTGCAGCCGTTCGATCGCCAGGATCTGGCGCGCCAGTTCGTGGATCGCGCTGGCACCCTTCTCCGGCTCGATGCCGGCGTGGGCGGCAACGCCCTCGACGCGCACCGTGAACGCCCCGCACCCCTTGCGGCTCGTCTTGAGGGCTCCTCCCGGCAGCGACGGCTCCAGCACCAGCACGGCCTCGCTGCGGAGGGCTTCGTCTTCAATCAACGACCGCGACGTCGCGCTGCCGGTTTCCTCGTCACTCGTGACGAGCATCGTGACGCGGCCTGGCCACGGGGACGCGCTGTCGGCCAGCGCGCGCAGCGCCAGCATCCCGAGCGCGAGACCGGCCTTCATGTCGAACACCCCGGGCCCGTACAGCAGCCCGTCCTCGTGGCGCAGCGGGCGGCTGGAGAGGGTCCCGACATCCCACACCGTGTCGAGGTGCCCGAGCACGAGGACCTGCCTCGGCCCGCAGCCGAATTCCGCCAGCAGGTGATCGCCCGCCGCTGCGCGGGGAAACCGCTGGACGCGTCCGCCGATGTCGCCGAGGCGGCGGGCCAGTTCCTCGCCGCAGCGATCGACGGCGGCCTTGTCGGGTGTGGGCGATTCCAGGCGCACCAGGGCCTCGGTCGTCTCGACCGCCCACGCCAGTTCACGTTCGCAATAGGCGAGCAGGGATTTCATTCGAGTCAGTGGTCTCTGGTACTCGGGGCTCCCGCTGTCGCCTGCCGGGCTTCGGCGTGGCAAGCGGGATTCGGCCCCGGTCCCTCCTATATAATGCCTGTATGCGCCGGTTCTGGCTGAGCCTCTTCGTGACGACGGCCGCGGTCTTGGCTGTTTCGGTGACGGCCGTTCTGGCCCAGCCGCCCGTGGCACGGCCGCAGCCGCCGCCACCTGTCCCCGGCGCGCAGGCCCAGCCAACGCAGCCCAAGCTCACGGCTCCGGTTCAGCCGAAGCCTACAGTGGCCGCGCCGGCGCCCCAGCCGGCGACCGCAGAGCAACCCCCGGACGAGAGCCAGTTGGGGGTGCCGGTGTTCCCCACGGCTCGGTACCTGGGATCCTACGACGCAGGACTCGGCCAGCGATTCTACCTTTATGGCAGCACACAGACCTTCGCCGAGCTGGTGGCCTACTATCGGACGGTCCTGAAGGACAAAGGCGAACTGGTCTTCGACGTGCCGGCCGTCCACATGTTCGAAGTGGGCAAGTTCCGCGAGACGGATGTTGCGTTTCCGCCCGGCGTGACGGTGAAGGACTACACGACGGGCGGGTCACCCGGGTACATGAATCCGAAGCCTGGTGCGACGCCCACGCACTTCCCGACGGTCATCCAGATCGTCCCGCCGCCGCCTGCTCCTGCCGGGCGTGGCAAGTAGATCGATCGCCGGGCAGCTATTTCTCCCGCAGATTCCGAAACGCCGCAGCCATGGATGTCTGCGCCGGCCTTGCCGGCGGCGTGGGTCCCGGGAGAGGTGCGGGACCGGCGTTGCGAGCCGGAACTGCCTCGCCCGCCCTCGTGGGCACGGGCTGTCCGGACTTCATCGACAGCGCCACGCGGCGCCGCTTGAGATCGACCTCGACGACCGTCACCTTCACGATATCGCCGGCCTTGACGACCTCGCTCGGGTCCTTGACGAAGCGGTCCGCCAGCTGCGACACGTGCACGAGGCCGTCCTGGTGGACGCCGATGTCGACGAACGCGCCGAAGTTCGTCACGTTGGTGACGGTGCCCTCGAGCGTCATGCCTGGCTCGAGGTCCTTGAGATCCTCCACGCCATCGCGGAACGCAGCCGTCCTGAATCCGGGCCGCGGATCCCGTCCTGGCTTTTCCAGCTCCGCCAGGATGTCCTTGACGGTCGGCATGCCGAAGCGGTCGTCGACGAAGGTCTCAGGCGTGAGTCCCCGCAAGAGCGAGGCGTCGCCGATGATGGCGTGGATGGGCTTGCCGGCCGCCTGAACGATGCGCTGCACGACCGGGTACGCCTCGGGGTGCACACCCGAGGCATCAAGCGGATGGCGCCCGTTCCGGATGCGCAGGAATCCCGCGGCCTGTTCGAACGTCTTGTCGCCGAATCGCGGCACTTTCTTGAGGTCGTTGCGGGACTGGAAGGCCCCGTGCTCGTCGCGGTAGGCCACGAGGTTCGTGGCGAGACGCTCGTTCAGGCCTGAGATGCGGGCGAGCAGCGCCGGCGATGCCGTGTTGACGTCGGCGCCGACGGCGTTGACGCAGTCTTCCACGACGGCGTCGAGCGCACGCGCGAGCGCCGGCTGGCTGACGTCGTGCTGGTACTGCCCCACGCCGATGGCCTTCGGTTCGATCTTCACGAGCTCGGCGAGCGGATCCTGCAGGCGCCGCGCGATGGACACGGCGCCGCGCAGCGACACGTCCAGGCCGGGAAACTCCCTGGCCGCAAGCTCGGACGCCGAGTACACGGAGGCTCCCGCTTCCGATACCACGACCTTGTGTGCCGTGATCGCCGGATGGCGCCCGAGAAGATCCGAGACGAGCCGAACGGTTTCTCGTGACGCGGTGCCGTTGCCGATGCTGATGAGCTCGATGCGGTGGCGTTCGACGAGCGCCGCGAGCACGGCAATCGACTGGTCCCAGTCGTTGCGTGGCGCATGCGGGTAGATGGTGGCGGTGTCGACCAGCTTGCCGGTGGCATCGACGGCCGCCACCTTCACGCCGGTGCGGAGGCCCGGATCGAGGCCCAGCGTCGGGCGCGCCCCGGCTGGCGCGGCCAGCAGGAGATCGCGCAGGTTGCGGCCGAACACGCGGATGGCCTCCCGCTCCGCGGCGTCCCGCACCGTGGCCATCAGGTCGGTTTCGAGGTGGTCGCTGATCTTCACCGCCCATGCGGCGCGCACGGTCTCGCGCCGCCACGCCTCGCCCGGTGGGCCCGCCTGGCGCGGCTCCATGGAGATGCCGTACCGACGACCGATCATCAGTTCGGGCGTGACCGGCAGGCGGCTGGCCTGCCTGGCCTCTTCGTCCTCCGGCAACGCCATGCCAAGGCGCAGGATGCCGTCGTTGCGGCCCCGCAGCAGCGCGAGCGCGCGGTGGGACGGTATCGTGCGGAACCGCTCACGGGCACTGAAGTAGTCGGAGAACTTGGCGCCCTCCTCGTGCTTGCCGTCGACGACCCGCGACGCGATCTCGGCGTGATCCCACAGGTACTGCCGGAGCGATCCGACCAGGGCGGCATCCTCGGAGAAGCGCTCTGCGACGATCCAGCGGGCGCCCTCGAGCGCCGCAGCGACGTCAGCCACGCCTTTGCCGGGATCGACGAATGCGCCGGCCCGTTGTTCCGGTCCCACGGACGGATCCGCGAGCAGCAGGTCGGCGAGCGGTTCGAGTCCCGCCTCGCGGGCAATCGTGGCCTTCGTCCTGCGCTTCGGCCGGTAGGGCAGATAGAGGTCCTCCAGCGCGGTCTTGGTCTCGGCGCGCCGAATCCCGGCCTCCAGCTCCGTCGTCAGTTTGCCCTGCCCGCCGACGGACTGCAGGATCGCCGTGCGGCGGTCTTCCAGCTCGCGCAGGTAGTGCAGGCGCTCGTCGAGGTGCCGCAGGTGGGTATCGTCGAGCCCGCCGGTGGCTTCCTTCCGGTAGCGCGCGATGAACGGCACGGTCGCCCCGCCATCGAGGAGCGAGGCGGCGGCTTCGACCTGCGAGGGATTGACGGCGAGTTCGGCAGCGATACGGACGACGATGGGGTCCATGAGCCTTACGCGAGTCTCCGCAGGATGAAGCACTTCAGGTAGTACGTCTCGGGCACGCCCAGCAGCACGGGGTGGTCCCGCGACTGCATGCGCTTCTCGAGCACGCTCATCCGGACGCGGGCGTCGACCGACGCGTCGTAGACGATCTGCCCGAACGACGCCTCGTCGACGTGGTACGAGCAGGTGCACGTGACGAGGACGCCGCCGGGCCGCAACAGCTTCATCGCGCGGAGGTTGATTTCCTTGTAGCCGGTGTAGGCCTTGTCGACCGCGTCCTTGCTCTTGGCGAAGGCCGGCGGGTCGAGCACGATCGTGTCGAAGCGCTCGCCGGAGCGTTCCATCTGCCGCAGCGCATCGAACACGTTGGCGCAGCGCGCCTCGATGTTGGTGATCTGATTGCGCTGCGCGTTCGACCGGATGTGCCCCACGGCGTCTTCGGACACGTCGATCGCCAGCACCTGGTCGACGCGGTCGGCGAGCTGCAGGGCGAACGCCCCGTGGTAGCTGAAGCAGTCCAGGAGACGCCCGCGTGCGTAGGCGCGGGCGGCCACGCGGTTCTCGCGCTGGTCCAGGAAGAGGCCGGTCTTCTGCCCGTGCCAGAGATCCACCTGGTGTTCGATGCGCCCTTCCCGTACCGACACGAGCGGCGGCACGTCGCCGTGCAGCAGCGTGACCGTCGACTCGAGTCCTTCGAGCTGGCGCACGCGCACGTCGTTGCGGGCGAGGATGCCGGCCGGCTTCACGAGATCGACCAGCAGCGTGACGAGCTCGGGCACGAGGCGATCGACGCCCTGCGACAGGGCCTGCACGAC
>JAPKZP010000093.1 GCA_026393735.1 Acidobacteriota bacterium | reverse complement strand
GCATCCACGTAGAGCCGCACGACGTCCGGGCCGAACGAGATCACGGCGTTCAGCATGCGCTGGGCCATCGACCACGAGACCGCGAGTGCGCCGCCGGCGAGGTAGCCGATGGCGCGTCCGCCCGCGAGTCGCACGCCGACCTCGAGCAGCACGCCCTCCATGAGGATGCCAATCATGGGCCCGAGAATCACCGCGCTCGGCGAAACGGACTTCATCAGGGCGCAGATGAGCGCAGCGCGCCAGATGAGGCCGCGCTCGGGACACGCACGGTGCCCAGCCGTCATCAGCAGCACGCCGAACGCTGCCAGGACGCTGCCGGCGAACGGAACCCTGAGGTTGTGGAGGAAACTGCCGGCCACGATCTCGACGGCCGCCCACAGGCTGCCGTAGATCGCCGCGCGCTGCCAGACGCGGATCGGGCCGGTACTCATCCTCATATCGTACCGCGACTGGCGCGCGCCGGCCAGCGCCCTCGAGACCAGGGCCCGCGATGCGGCCCGCCCGAGGTTCGAGCTGAAGATGTAGCCCGCGGGCTTCAGCCCGCGGGACGTGACCCGGGCTCGCCGTCAGGATGCGAAGTGTGATTGACTGACAGGCACCCGCTTGACCTGTCTAGCGCTGACAGGTTGATCCTGAGGTCAGGACGATGACGATCTCGACGCTCGCGAAGCGCTGCGGCCTGAGCCGCAGCACCCTGCTGTACTACGAGTCCCGGGGACTGCTGCGCCGACCACCCCGGACGGGGGGCAACTACCGCGCGTACACGGATCACGACCTCGCGCGCGTGCAGCAGATCGGCCTGTACCGGAAGGTCGGGCTCAGCCTGGCGGCTGTCCGCACGGTGCTCGACCAGCCCGGCAACAACGCAGCGGCCATTCTCGAGCGGCGGCTGATCGACATCGACGCGGAGGTCGAAGCGCTCCGCGGCCACCAGCGGGCGATTCTCCGCCTGCTGCAGCGATCACGCAGTTTCAGGAGGACAGACATGATCACGAAGGACAAGTGGGTGGCCATCATGCGCGCCGCGGGGTTCAGCGAGGCCGACATGCAGCGGTGGCACATGGAATTCGAGAAGTCGGCGCCCGGCGAGCACCAGGAATTCCTCGAGTTCCTCCACATCAGCACGAAGGAAATCGCGGCAATCCGCGAGTGGAGCCGCACGGGCAAGGGCCACTAGGCAATTGACGCCTGGCCGCGGGTGGCGTCGAGGATGGCCTGCCGGAGGGCGTCGAACCCTGATAAGGGGAGGCGGAGGTCGAATGTGACCTCCGCCTCGAACGTCTGCCCGACGATCTCGGCCTCGAACGATGGAAACAACTGCTGCAGCGCGGTGATGCGCGCGTAGTCGGTCGAGACCCGCATCGTGACGTACTCAATCCGCTCGGTCACCGGCAGAGTCGCCAGCACCTGCTGAACCCCGCCTCCATAGGCGCGCACCAGGCCGCCGGTCCCGAGCTTTGTTCCACCGTAGTACCGGGTGACCACGACGGCAATGTCGCCGACGCCGCTGTGCAGCAGCGCGCTCAGCATCGGGCGCCCCGCGGTGCCGTGCGGTTCGCCATCGTCGCTCATGCCCACGCGGCCGGTGTCTCCCGGCGGCCCCACCAGGTAGGCCCAGCAGTTGTGCGTGGCGTCGGAGAACTCCTCCGCTATGGACCGAACAAAGGCTGCCGCCTCTTCGGCCGTCGACACCCGCGATGCCGTCGTGATGAACCGGCTCCGGCTGATCTCCTGTTCAACCCGGTGTGTGGCCGCCGGCACCCGATAGCGCTTGGGGTCTCTCATCGCGACCCTATCGTCGCCGGCGCGCCAGCCGGGCCCCCAGACACGCTGTTCTCCGCATGGCAAAAGGATAAGCCATCGGAACTGGTTTCGGAGTCTAATAGCGCAGGGAGAACGCCATGGCACCCTACGAAGACCTCGATCCCGGGTCCGAACCTGAGCCGTACTTCCCTCAGGAACCGCCTCGCGACAGCCGGCGCCCGCTGTGGATTGCCGCCGCCGTGCTCGCTGCCGTGGCCATCTTCGTGGCGGTCTACTGGTTCCGAAAGCCTGCCGACGAG
>JAPKZP010000162.1 GCA_026393735.1 Acidobacteriota bacterium | reverse complement strand
GCCGCCGTGGCACGCTATCCGTGGATCGATCAGGCCCGGCTCGGCCTCGAGGGCGGGAGCTACGGCGGTCAGCTCACGAACTGGCTCATCACCCAGACCGGCCGGTTCAAGGCGGCGATCCCGTCGGCCGGCATCGCGAACCTCGTCAGCTTCAACTACACCGCGTACTATCACGACTACCTGGCGGTGGAGTTCGGGTCGTACCCGCACGAGAACGGCGTGATGGACCTGCTCTGGGAGCGGTCTCCGCTGCGGTACGTGCAGAAGGTCAAGACGCCGACGCTCATCATCCACGGCGAGAACGACAACGACGTGCCGATCTCCGAAGCCGAGCAGTGGTTCATCGCGTTGAAGGACGTCGGCGTGGACACGACGTTCCTCCGGTACCCGCGCGAAGGCCACGGCCTGAGCGAGCCGCGGCACCAGGTGGATGCGCTGGACCGCTCGGTCGCGTGGTACGAGAAGTACTTCGCGCCGCCGAAGCCGCCCGCGGCGCCACCGGCCGCCCCGAAGAAGAAGTAGAACTCGTTCGTCAGTGCTTTTTGTCGGCCGGCGCGACGGCGATGGCCGGCACGCCCGCGGCGCTCACCGCCTTGTTGAACTCCGGCACGTCGATGTCGAACAGCTTCTGCAGCCGCTCGCTCACGGCCGTGAGTTGTGTCTTGAGATCCTGGTAGCGCGCCAGCACCCCCGATGTGGGCTTCGCGTCAGCCGTGTCGGCCACACCAGCCAGGCCCGCAAACTGGAAGTCGAGCTTCGGAAGATAGTTCAGGGTCGTGGCGGGGTCGCGGCGGTGCTGCCCGACAATGGCTGCGGCCACCTGCGCCTTGACGTCCTTGATGCGGCGCACCGCGTCGTGAATGCTGAGCAGGTCGGCGCGCACCCTCTTCAGGAACGCATACTGTGCGGCCAGGTCGTCCGGGGACACCTTGACCGATGGATTCGGCCGCACCTCGAATGGCACGTCACCCACGATGTCCTTGCCGACCGTCAGCCGGACCGAATACCGGCCCGGCGTGATGCGGCTGCCCTGCGGCGGGAAATCGCCAAACGTGTAGCGCGGCATGATGAGGCCGGTCACCGTTTCGCGCAGATCCCAGACGAACCGGTTGACGCCCGCCACCGGCTCGAGCGGCTTGTCTTCATCGTCTTCTTCTTCGCCTTGTTCGGCCGCTGGATTGTCCGCTGGCTTCGCGACGCTCGACACCTTCCGCAGCACCGCCGCACCGTCCAGGAACTCGAGCGTCACCGGCACGTCTGCCTTGGGCTTCTCTTTCAGCCAGAAGTCGACGATGACCCCGTTCGGCCGGTTCTTCCCTACCCCGGGGCGCGCCGACACCTCGCCCGGCAGCCGGAATGCGGGGCGGGGCGGGAACAATCGCGCGGCAGCCTGGGCGATGTCCGGCGTCCACGTCCGCAGCGCCGTCAGGTCGTCGAGGATCCAGAACGCCCGGCCCTCGGTGGCGACGACGAGGTCCTCGTGCTTCACGACGAGGTCGGTGACGGGGACCACCGGCAGGTTGCGCTGGAACGGCAGCCAGTTCGCGCCGCCGTCGAACGACACGTAGAGGCCGGTCTCGGTCCCGGCGTAGAGCAGCCCGCGCCGCACGGTGTCTTCCCTCACGACGCGCGCGAACGTCGTGTCGGGAATCCCGTTGACGATCTTCGTCCACGTCTTGCCGTAGTCCTCGGTCTTGTAGATGTAGGGCCGCAGATCGTCGTGCTGGTTCATCATCGCGGCCACGTAGGCCGTGGCCTTGTCGTGCGGTGACACGTCGATGGCGTTGATCCGGATCCACTCGGGGATCCCCTTGGGCGTGACGTTCTGCCAGGTCTTCCCGGCATCCCGGGTGAGCTGCACTAGCCCATCGTCCGTGCCCGCCCAGATGGTGCCGGCCTCGTGCGGAGATTCGACGACGTAGAAGATCGTGTCGTAGGTCTCGACGCCGGTGAACTCGTGGGCGATCGGGCCGCCGCTGTAGTCCTGCTTGCTCTTGTCGTTGCGCGTCAGGTCGGGGCTGATCTCCTCCCAGGTCTGACCCGCGTCGCGCGACCGCAGGAGGATCTGCGCGGCGTGGTACAGGGTGTCCGGATCGTGCGGCGACAGCAGGATCGGCGCCGTCCACTGGAAGCGGTACTTCAGGTCGCGCGCGGCGCGCCCGTCGATCACCTGCGGATAGGCCACGATCTCGCGGGCCTCGCCCGTCGCGTGGTCGTACCGCGTAATCGACCCGCCGTACCCGCCCGCGTACACGATCGCCGGGTTGCGCGGGTCGGGCGCGATCCAGCCCGACTCGCCCCCGGCTACGTCGTGCCAGTGGGTGGCGGTGATGGCGGAATCGCGCACGCCGCTGGGGATCGCGATGCTCGTGTTGTCCTGTTGCGAGCCGTACACCCAGTACGGGAACCGGTTGTCGGTCGTCACGCGGTAGATCTGCGCCGTCGGCTGGTTGTCCTCGGTCGACCAGGACTGGCCGCCGTTCATGCTGATCTCGGCGCCGCCGTCGTCGCCCAGGATCATCCGGGCCGGGTTGTCCGGATCGATCCAGAGGTCGTGCGTGTCGCCGTGGCGGACGCGGATCGCCGAAAACGTCTTGCCGCCGTCGATCGACTTCAGGAACGGAATCGTGGGCGCGTAGACGACGTCCTCGTTCTTCGGATCGGCGAAGACGCCGGAGTAGTACCACGCGCGCTGGCGTATGCGGTGCGACCCGTTGACGAGTGACCACTTCGTCCCGCC
>JAPKZP010000580.1 GCA_026393735.1 Acidobacteriota bacterium | reverse complement strand
TCGACTGGATGCGCATCTCGCTGTGCGAGACGATTTCGTCCTCGCTGAAGCGCCTGTCGAACTTGGGCTTGAAGATCTGGACCTTCTGGCGGGCAATCTGCGCGCGGCGCAGGCGGCGGATGAGCTCTTCGCTCTTGCCGCTGAACATGCTGCCGCAGACGACCTCGATCCAGCCGGTATGACGGGTACGTTCGATGTCCATGGTGCTGATGGTCACGGCCCCTGTCGTGTCAGGCCCGCGACTGGTACTCCCCGGATTCCGTGTTCACGCGAATCTTGTCGCCGATGTTCACGAAGGGCGGCACCGAGACGACGAGGCCGGTCTCGAGCGTCGCGGGCTTCAGTTGGGCGCTCGCGGTCGCGCCTTTGATGGCCGGCGACGTGTCGGTCACCGTCAGATCCACGGTCTGCGGGAGCTCGATGCCGACCGGTTCCGTGCCGTAGAACTCCACCTTGATGAGCGACTCCGGCACCAGGTACCCGATCATCTCGCCCAGCACTTCGTCCGACAGGGTGATCTGCTCGTACGACTTCGTGTCCATGAAGTGATGGCCGGCCGAGTCGCTGTACATGTACTGCATCTCGATCTCGTCCAGCGTGGCCCGCTGCATCGTGTCTTCCGAACGAAGCCGCTGGTCGGCGAGCGCCCCATTGCGCAGGTTCCGCAACTTGACGCGGACGAACCCCCGCAGATTACCCGGGGTCACGTGCTGAAGCTCGAGGATCCGGAACAGCTCCGCGTCCAGCAGGATCAGCATGCCCTTCTTGAGCCGTGTTGCGTTAATCGAACTCATCGTCCTACCGTGCTCACCCTCGCCAGGAGGGGCGGAAAACACCCTTGCACAGGGCGAAATTGGCAGCAAAACCTTCAGATCGTAGCACACCTCGCTGGGTCCAACCAAACATGCTACGATGCCAATTGTGGCCTTTTCCCGCTGGGATCCGCTCCACGATTTGATTGCCCTGCACGAACGGCTGAACCGGCTGGGCGTCGACGACACGCCGGGATGGACCCCGGCCGTGGACCTCTACGAAACGCCGGATCGGTTCGTGCTCAGCCTCGAGCTCCCGGGGCTCTCCCGCGAGCACGTCAAGATTGAGGTCCAGCAGGACGCGCTCATCGTCCGCGGCGAACGCCCGGTGCATCGGGAGGACGCCGCCCACTACCACCGCGTCGAACGCGGTCACGGCGCGTTCGCGCGGTCGTTCGCGCTGCCGCACCCCGTGGACGTCGAGTCCGTCGCCGCGGAGTTTCGCGACGGGGTGCTGACCGTGGTCGTGCCGAAAGCTGTGCCCCAGCAGCGCCGCGTCGACATCCAGTAAGTGCCTGCGGGGCCTGACACCATGAAACGACTGCTGTTCGCCATCATCGCCATCAGCATGGGCTTCGCGGCCGGGCTCGTGTTCACCGGCCGGTTCCATTCGTCGGTGACGAGCGAGGCGGCGCCCTCCGGCGCGGCCCGTCCGGACGTGCAGGCCGGTCGGCTACCGCGACCAGCGGGAAACCAGCCGCGGGTCCGGCGTCGTGGTGTCTGCGGACGGGTACATCCTGACGAACAACCACGTCGTCGGCGACAACACGGCCGAGCTGACCGTGTCGCTGGCCGACAAGCGCGAGATGCGCGCGCGCCTGGTGGGTACCGATCCCTGGACCGACATCGCCCTGCTCAAGATCGACGCGACGGGACTCCCGGTCATTCCGTGGGGCGACTCCTCGAGGTTGAAGGTGGCCGAGTGGGTACTCGCCATCGGCAACCCGTTCATGCTGAACCAGACCGTCACCCTCGGCATCGTCTCGGCGCTCGGCAGGGCCAACGTCGGCGTGGCCGCCTACGAGGACTTCATCCAGACGGACGCGGCCATCAACCCGGGCAATTCGGGGGGAGCGCTCATCAACGCCCGCGGCGAGCTGGTCGGCATCAATACGGCCATCTACAGCCAGAGCGGCGGCTATCAGGGCGTCGGCTTCGCCGTCCCGAGCAACCTCGCCCGCAGGGTGATGAACGACCTGATCAAGTACGGCGAAGTGCGCCGCGGTACGCTCGGCTACTTCGAACTGCAGCCGCTCACGACGAGGGTGGCGCAGGAGCTGTCGGTCCCGGTGGAAAAGGGCGTGCTCGTTTCGCGCATGAGCCGGAATGCGGCCGCCTACGTGGCCGGGCTGCGCCCCGGTGACGTGATCGTGACGTTCAACGGCACGAGCATCGATGACGCGAGCCAGCTCGTCCGCCTGATCGCGGACTCGTCAATCGGCGGGACCGCCACCGTCGGCGCCTACCGCAAAGGCCGGAAGATCGAGTTCAGGATTCCCGTCGTGGCCATGCGCGAACGGCCGGGACGCGGACAGTAGGCTACTTCTTCCCCGAGACGGCCCGGCTGCCGACGACATAGCCACGCCACGGCCGGTCGGTTCCGTGGCGGATGCCGATCCTCGGCGTCCAGGCGACATCCTGCGGAGACGCGTTCCCGTCCTCGATCCACACGCTGTCGCCGTGCGCATGCCGCACGAAGGGCCGCGTGTTGTGCGTGAGCCCGATCCCCATGGCGCGCGCCAGGTTGCCCGGCCCGCGGCACACGTCGTGGTCGGCGATCAGCGCGCCGTCGCGCCGGCTGCCGCGCCGGCTGCGCATGATGTTGATGCCCTCGAGTGGTTCCAGCGCGCGGATCAGGACGGCCGCAGGAAAGCCTTCACGCTCCGTGACGACGTTCACCAGGTCGTGCATGCCATAGGTGAAATACACGTAGGCGCAGCCCGGGGGGCCGTAGAGCGGCCCGTTGCGAGGCGTCCGGCCCCGCGACGCATGGCACGCCGGATCCGATTCGCCGATGTAGGCTTCGACGTCGACAATCCGGCCGGAGGTCACGCCCGCGGACTCTCGGTGGACCAGCACGGCCCCGAGCAGGTCGCGGGCCACGTCGAGCGTGGGCCTCGCGTAGAACGCGCGCGGCAGGACGCGGCCGGCGCGGCGAGCCGCCGTCACGGCACGCGGGGCTGCGTGGCCTCGCGCGGGAGCAACCGCTTGCGGGACCGATCCGCGGCGGCGGCCACGAGCTTGTCCTTGTCGCGGCTCAGGGTCTGGAGCACGACGAGCGACGACTCGCTCCCGGTGATCCCGAGCACCTCCGCGACGCCGGCGCGCACCTTGGCGTCCTTGTGGCTCGCGAACCCCACCAGGCTCGCCGCAATGGGCGAGCCGAGTTCCACGAGGTCGTCGAACGCGAAGGCCTGCAGGCCCGACCGCGAGAACCCCTCGACTAGGCGCGTCATCTGGGTGAAATCGCCGTTCTTCGCGCGGGCGAACGCCACCGCGTGCTGCACGACCTCCGACTTGTCGCTCGTCGTCCGAATGAACATGCTGGCCAGGGCGTTTCTGTCCCGCGTGCGCGCCAGGCCTTCAACCGCGAGCCGGCGCACCTGCTGATCGCTGCTCTCGAGGAGCGCGACGAACACCGTGGCACTGCCCGGATGTCCGATGTGTGCCAGCGCGTCGAGCGCGGCCATGCCCTCGGTGCTGCGCTTGTAGTAGCCCACGGCATCGGTGAGAGACTGCGCGGCCCGGTCGTGTCGCATTTCGCCGAGCGCCCCCATCGACGACAGGCGAATCATCTCGTCCGAGTCGTTCATCCCGGCGACGACCTGATCGCCGACCTCGCCGCGAACGGCCATCAGATCCGCGTTCTTCGCCGGGTTCTTCAGCGCCGCACCAATCAGCCGGCCGAGGACGTGGGTCGCGGCCAGGCGCATCGTGGCGTCCGGCTCCCGGATGATCACCATCAGCCTGTCTGTCGCGGCCTTGGCGTCCACGAACGTCCCGCGCGCAATGAGCGGCGGCGCCAGCACGCCGAGCGCGTAGACCGCATCGAAGCGGGTGTGCACGATCGGTGAGGCCGCCGCCAGCACGATGCCCCGGATGACGCTGGCCGGCGCGGTGTTGGGAATCGTCGCGCCCGGGCCCTGGGCAAAGGCGTAGAGCGGCAGCGTGGCGCCCGCGGCCTTGACGAGGTCCTTCCCGAACGCGCGCGAGTACGCTTCGTCGACGAGGAACAGCGCAACCTCGGTCTCGAGGGCGAGCGCCTGGATCTCCGGCACGGGATCCGAGAGCAGGGGTGCGATGGCCGGCGCCGCCTCGAGGTAGCCGGCCTCGCGCAGCAGCTTCAGCGCGTCCATGCGCACCTTCGGGTCGCCGACCTTCAGGTTGGCCACGACCTCTTCGAACGCCATCTGCTGGGCCGACGCCTGGGAGGCGGCGGCGATGCAGGCGCCCGCCACAAGCAGACGCACCAGCCACGGAGCCCACGCGCGCACCCGATCCCGTCGTGTCATGTCTATGCCCCCAGGTCGTCTGATCGCCGATGGGCCGTGAGCACCTGCCGGAGGTATCGCCCGGTATGGGACCCGGCGACGGTCGCGATCTGCTCGGGCGTACCCGTCGCCACGATGCGCCCGCCCTCGTCGCCGCCCTCCGGCCCGAGATCGATGACGAAGTCCGCCGTCTTGATCACGTCCAGGTTGTGTTCGATCACCAGGAGCGTGTGCCCGGCCTGCAGCAGCCGGCGGAACGCCGCCAGCAGCTTGGCGATGTCGTCGAAGTGTAACCCGGTTGTCGGCTCGTCGAGAATATAGAGCAGCCGCTCGCCGCCCGAGGACGCCAGATGGGCTGCGATCTTGATGCGCTGGGCCTCGCCGCCCGACAGTGTCGTCGCCGGCTGGCCGAGCCGCAGGTAGCCCAGCCCGATTTCGTCCAGGACGTGCAGCCGCCGCAGGACCTTGGGCGACGCGCTGAAGAACGTGATCGCTTCGCGCACCGTGAGGTCCAGCACCTGGTGGATGTTCCTGCCCCGGTACTTCACGTCGAGCACCTGGGTCTTGAAGCGGCGGCCGTCGCACACGTCGCACGGCACGAAGACGTCCGCGAGGAACTGCATCTCGACGCGCACCTGGCCTTCGCCCTCGCACGCCTCGCACCGTCCGCCGGGCACGTTGAACGAGAAATGGCTCGCCGTGAGGCCCCGGGCGCGGGCGTCCTTGGTCGACGCGAACAGCTCCCGGATCGGGTCGAACGCCTTCAGGTACGTCACCGGGTTGGAACGCGGCGATCGGCCGATCGGGGTCTGGTCGACCAGCACGGCATCGGTGACGAACTCCGCCCCCTCGAGCTTCCGGTGGGCGCCGACGCGTTTCTCGCCGTTCCCCTTCAGGCGCTTGATCGCCGGATAGAGGATGTCGTGGACCAGCGTGGACTTGCCCGACCCGCTGACGCCCGTGATGACGGTCAAGGTGTTGAGCGGGATCTCCACGTCGATGTTGCGCAGGTTGTGTTCCGCGGCGCCGATGAGCCGGATCTTCTGGCCCGTGCCGCGGAAGCGCACGGCCGGCACCGCGATCGACAGTTCGCCGCGCAGGTACTTGGCCGTGAGCGACCGCGGCTCGCGCATCAGCCCGGCGAGGTCGCCGCTGAAGATGATTCGCCCGCCCTGCTCCCCGGCGCCGAGGCCGAGATCCACGATGTGGTCGGCCACCTGGATCATCTCGGCGTCGTGCTCCACGACGAGCACCGTGTTCCCCTGGTCGCGCAGTTGCCGCAGGATGTCGATCAGCCGCTGGTTGTCGCGAGGATGCAGGCCAATCGACGGTTCGTCCAGCACGTAGAGCGTGCCGACCAGCGCCGACCCGAGGGAGGTCGCTAGGCTGATGCGCTGCGACTCGCCGCCCGACAGCGTCGAGGACAGGCGGTCGAGCGTCAGGTAGTCGAGGCCGACGTCACTCAGGAACGCCAGGCGGCGGCGGATCTCCCGCAGGAGCTTCTCGGCAATCGTGGCGTCCTTCTCGCAAAGCGCCAGGACCTCGAAGAACGCCGTGGCTTCCTTCACCGTCAGCCGGCACACTTCGTCGATCGTCCGCTGCCCCACCCGCACATCGCGCGCCTCGCGCCGCAGGCGCGTGCCGCCGCATTCCGGGCACGTGAGATAGCCCCGGTACCGGCTCAGGAACACCCGGACGTGCACCTTGTACTTCTTCCGCTCGAGCCACTGGAAGAAGCCGCGGACGCCGCCGTACTCGTCGCCATCCCCGTCGATGATGAACCGGCGGTCGGCATCCGACAGGTCCCTCCACGCCGTATCGGGCGACACGCCGGCCTTGCGCGCGGCTCGCTTCAACTCCGCGAGGTAACTGCGATAGTGCGGCTTGCTCCACGGCTCGATCGCGTTCTGGTTGATCGATCGGGTCGGGTCCGGCACGACCAGGTCCATGTCCACTTCGATGATGTTGCCGAAGCCGTGACAGGTGGCGCACGCGCCGTACGGGTTGTTGAACGAGAAGAGCCGCGGCTGCGGATCCTCGTACGTGAGGCCGCAGGGACGGCACTCGAACCGCTCCGAGAACTCGTGCACGACCGGCGGCCCGGCCGGCGCCGCGGCGGCGGCCGCTTCCACGGCAAACGCGGCTCCGCCGCCTTCCTGATACGCCGTTTCGATCGAATCGGTGAGACGCCCGACGATGTCCGGCTCGACCTTGACGCGATCGATCACCACCTGGAGCAACGGCCGCCCCACGAGTGCGGCCGGATCGATGTCGTCGAACGACTCCGCCCGGCCGTCGACCAGCACGCGGCCAAAGCCCCTCTTCCGCAGCGCATCGAGGGTGGCGCCGACGGCCGCAGCTTTGCCATTCCCGTCGCCGTGGCCGTGGCCATTCCCGTCGGCGCCCGGATGGCCGTTGCCCGCACCGTCCGGTTCGAGCGGCAAATCGGTTTCCCCGATTTCGTCGGTGGCCTCAGCGGAGGCGGCGCCGGTGTCCACCGGGACGATGCCCACATCGAAGCCGAGCAGCAGGCGGGTGCCCTCCGGCAGCGCCGCGAGCCGGCGCGCCACCACCTCGGCGGTCTCGCGCATCACCTCCTGGCCGCACTGCCGGCAGAAGGTCCGGCCCACGCGCGCAAAGAGCAGCCGCAGGTAGTCGTGGATCTCGGTGGTCGTGCTGACGGTGGACCGGGGGTTCCGGACGGCGTTCTTCTGGCGGATGGCGATTGATGGCGAAACGCCGTCAATGGCGTCGACGTCCGGCTTCTCCATGCGCTCGAGGAACTGGCGCGCGTAGGCCGACAGCGATTCCACGTAGCGGCGCTGTCCCTCGGCGTAGAGCGTGTCGAAGGCAAGCGACGACTTCCCCGACCCGCTGACCCCGGTAATGATGGTCAGCCTGCCTCCCGGCAGCGTCAGGTCGACGTTCTTCAGGTTGTGGGTGCGCGCCCCGCGCACGACGATGTCCGTCGACTCGGGGCCTGTCGGTTCAGCCATCAGTCCCGATTACCCTGCTGCGGCCCTACTGTGGGCTTCTCGCGAAAGTCCCGAACACTCCATACTAGCATGGGCGGCGTGGGACGATCTCTCGCTCGGCGGGGCGCCAGGCAGTTGACACGTCCGCCCGGGCGACGGCAAGATCGGCGGCGGTGGCGACGCCCCCATAACCCCTTGTTTCGCAAAGGATTCAGACGTGTCGACCATTCTGCGGTGGAGTGTGCTCGTGATGGTGCTGGCCCTGTCGGTCCCGGTGGCGGCTCAG
>JAPKZP010000286.1 GCA_026393735.1 Acidobacteriota bacterium | reverse complement strand
CTCGCCCGCGTCCTTCGCGAGGTTGTTCTTCGATGCGTAGAAGTTGACCGACCGCGTGAGCGCGGCGCGGAACCCCGAGAGGTGCGTGCCGCCTTCGTGCGTGTTGATGTTGTTCGCGAACGAGTACAGCGTCTCCGAGTACCCGTCGTTCCACTGCAGGGCGATTTCCGCGACGACGCCGTCCTTCTCGCCGCGCATGTAGATGGGCTTGTCGTTCACCGCAACCTTGTTCTTGTTGAGGTGCTCGACAAACGAGACGATGCCCCCGTCGTACTTGAAGTCGTGGCGCTTGCCTTCCCGCTCGTCCTCGAGGGAGATGTGGAGGCCGGGGTTGAGGAACGCGAGCTCGCGCAGGCGCTGCGCCAGCGTGTCGAACGAGAACTCGAGCGTCTCGAAGATCTCGGCGTCCGGCTTGAAGGTCACCTTTGTGCCGCGCCGGTGGGTCTTGCCGGTCATGACGAGGTCGCCGACCGGATCGCCGCGCTCGTACGTCTGCTGGTAGACCTGCTCGTTGCGCCAGATCTCGAGGTCCAGCGTCTCCGACAGCGCGTTGACGACCGACACGCCCACGCCGTGGAGGCCGCCCGACACCTTGTAGCTGTCGTTGTCGAACTTGCCGCCCGCGTGCAGCACCGTCATGACGACCTCGGCCGCCGCGCGGCCGCTCTCGTGCATGTCGACGGGGATGCCGCGGCCGTTGTCCACGACGGTGATCGAGTTGTCCGTGTGGATGGTGACGTGGACCTCGTCGCAGTAGCCGGCAAGGGCCTCGTCTATGGAGTTGTCGACGACTTCGTAGACCAGGTGGTGCAGGCCGAGGGGCCCCGTGGACCCGATGTACATCGCGGGCCGCTTGCGGACCGCCTCGAGGCCCTCGAGCACCTTGATCTTGTCGGCAGAGTAGTCGCCTGCGTCGGCCCCGCCCGGGCCAACGATGTTCTCGTCTTGCGGCACACCCGTCGTGTCCGGTATGCCCGTTGTGATGTCGTCCGCCGCCATGGATTCCGTGCCGGGAGTTGGTGCTGGTGTCTGTGCCTCGTCGCGCGCCATCAAATCCTCATGGGCATCACGACGTAGGTGTAGTCGTAGTCGGTCGCCCCAACGGGCCGCATGACCGTCTGGCTCACTTCGTCCTTGAACTCGACCGCGATGCCGTCGGTCTGCACCGCGTTGAGGAATTCGAGCACGTACTGCGCGTTGAAGGAGATGGACATCGCGGGCCCGCCGTACTCCACGGCGATCTGCTCGCGCGCCTCGCCGAGTTCCGGCGTGTGCGACGCAATCTCGACACGCCCGGACTCGATCGAGAACTTCACCGCGCGGGATCGTTCGTTCGAGAGCAGCGCCACGCGCCGGATGGCGCTCTGGAAGCGGTCGCGCTCGAACTCGATGCGCTTGTCGTTGTTCTTCGGAATGACGCGCTCGTACGCCGGAAACTGGCCGTCGATCATCCGCGAGACCAGCATGCGGCCGTCAATCTCGAAGAAGATGTGGCTCTCGCCGCGGTCGAACCGGATGTCCGCGTCGCCGTCCGCCAGCAGCCGTCCGAGCTCCGACAGCGTCTTCTTCGGGAGGATCGTGCGCGACTCCTCGGCGCTCTTGTCGCCGTCCCGCGGGGCCGTGACGAGGGCCAGACGGTGGCCGTCGGTGGCTACCAGCGTCATGCCGTCATGCCGCAGCACGAAGAGCGCGCCGTTCAGGAAGTAGCGCGTGTCCTCCCCCGTGATGGCGAACTGGGTCTTCGTGACCATCTCGCGCAGCAGTTTGCGGTTGATGAGCGCGCCGTCGCCGGCCGGGAGTTCGGGCAGCGTGGGGAAGTCGTCCTTCGGCAGCGTCTGCATCCGCGCCTCGAAGCGGTCCGCCGCAACCTTCACCGCGCCGTTCTTTTCTTCCTCGATGCGGATTTCCGTTTCCGGAAGCTCCTTCACGATTTCGAAGAACTTCTTGGCGGGAAGCGTGAGCGACCCGGCTTTCGCGACAGACGCCGGACAGGAGCCGCGCAGCCCGACCTCGAGATCGGTTGCCGCAAGACGGACCTGGTCGCCCTTGGCCTCCAGGAGCACGTTCGCCAGAATCGGGATCGTGTTCTTGCGCTCAACGATGCCCTGGAACAGTTGCAGTTCTTTCAGAAGGTCGGTCTTTCGGACGACAAGTTCCATGGTGTCCCGCCCTTGGTGGAACGGCCGCAATGGTTGATTGATCTGATTCAGATCAAAGAGAAAATCAGATCAAGAAAGTATACTAAAAGGATCACCTGTTGAAAAGCCATAAAAGAGGCTTTAACTGTTTAGCTATGAACAACTTGCAGACGACAAAACCTGTTGACTTCCTGGGGGAGAAACCCGTGCGCGTTGCGGAGGCCTGTGGACGGTTTTCTGGACACGCGGGAGCGCACAGTCCGTGCACAGGGGGCGGCTGTTGAATCGCGCGGCTCGTCGTTTCTGCCGCACGATCGCCTAGCCCGGCACCGAAGCGCGGCTGAGGTGGCGTGGAACTGGCCTTCAGGCCTGTTTTCGAGGGGCCACGATCCTTCGCTTCTTGGTTTTGAAACCGTAGCAAGCTCCCGAGACTCTAGCGCAACCCGTCGACAAGGTTGTTGATAACGCTGTTGAAATCCCGGTCCTTCTTCCGCAGCGTGTCGATCTTGCGTATGGAGTGAATGACCGTCGAATGATGTTTTCCACCAAAGCTCCGGCCAATCTCCGGGAGCGACGCGTGCGTCAGGGCTTTGCAGAGGTACATCGCAATTTGCCGGGGCATCGCCACCGACTTCGAGTTGTTCCGTGAGCGGAGATCGGCGACCTTCAGCTGATAGTAGTCCGCGACAGACTTCTGAATCATGTCCACGGTCACCGCGCGGTCGTCCTGGCCGATCACGTTCTTCAGCACTTCCTGGGCCAGGCTGATGGACACCTCTCGCCCGGTGAGCGACGCGTATGCGATCAGCCGGATGAGCGAGCCTTCCAGCTCTCGGATGTTGGACTTGATCTTCTCCGCGATGTAGATGGCCACGTTGTCCGGCAACGGCACGCTTTCCGCGTCCGCCTTCTTCTTCAGAATCGCCACCTTCGTCTCGAGATCCGGCGACTGGATGTCCGCGATCAAGCCCCATTCAAAGCGGCTGCGCAACCGTTCCTCGAGCGACGGAATTTCGTTCGGCGGGCAATCGCTGCTGAGCACGATCTGCTTCTGCGCGTCGTAGAGCGCGTTGAACGTGTGGAAGAACTCGTTCTGCGTCCCTTCCTTGCCGGCCAGGAACTGGATGTCGTCGACCAGCAGCACATCCACCGAGCGATAGCGCTCGCGGAAGTCGAGCACGCGGTCGTTCTTGACGGCGTTGATCATCTCGTTCATGAAACGCTCGGTCGAGATGTAGGTGAGCTTGAATTGCGGGTTGTGCCGGAGCACGTAGTGGCCGATGGCGTGCATCAGGTGCGTCTTGCCCAGGCCCACGCCGCCGTAGATGTAGAGCGGGTTGTACGAGCGAGACGGCGCTTCCGACACAGCACGCGACGCGGCTTCCGCGAACTGATTGGAGGGCCCGACAACGAAGGTCTCGAACGTATACCGCATGTTCAACCCGGTGGCCGGGCTGCCTTCGTACGCCACGCCCCGATAGGCGGGCGCCTCGACGAGTTCCGGCGCGCCCGCGGGCCGGAACTCCAGCCCTTCGGCCTGCTCCGCTTCCTCGATCGCGATAGGTGGCACAACCTCGGCCATTGACGGCATGTCGCCGCGCGGGCCTTCTGTCACGAAATCAATGTGGACCCGCGGCCGTTCGATTTCCGCAAGCGCCTCGTTGATGAGGCCGGCGTAGTGCTTCGTCAGCCAGTCGCGATAGAGGTAGTTCGGCACACGAACCCGCACCTCGTCGCCGGCCTCGGAAACGAAGGCCGTCGGCTTGAACCACGTGTGGAACACGTGACGGCTGACCTTGGTCTCGACGCGGGAGAGAATGTCGTCCCAGACGTTCAGGCTGTCCATGCCGGCCTCAAGAACACGCTATAAACAACAACGAGTCAACATGTTACCGGCTTTCGCCTCCCGAGAGGCGCACAAGCGCGTTGCACGCCGCAGAAACCCTTGAAATCCGCCCGGAATAACGGGCTGCGCTCGTCTTTCGCCCCTGACGTTTTCCACAATCTTTTCAACATCTGTGGAAAACCGAGGAAGGCGACAGGCGAAGGTCGTGCGCTCCTGGGCCGCGTCGGGTCGTCCGGGAGGACCCCGACGACGATAGCACTGGACGGGTAGGATTCGCAGGAAAAGTTGACGGTTCCGTGCAGGCCCGCTAGTATGGGAAGTTCCGTCTTTTGCAGGCGTAGGTGTCTGAATGAAGCGCACATTCCAGCCGAATACCAGTCGACGCAAGAAAACGCACGGGTTCCGTAAGCGGATGAAGACCCAGGATGGGCAGCAAGTGCTGGCCCGCCGCCGGGCCAAGGGCCGGAAACGGCTCACGGTTTCGGACGAATAGGCACGCGGGGAAGCGGGCGTGACGGCCGGCCCAGACACGAGGTCCGCCGACGGGACCCCGGGGGTTCCGCACGAACGCTTGACGCATGCCGAGCGCGTCCGGCGTCGGCCCGAGTACGAAGCCATCTATGAGCGCGGCACGCGGCTGTCTGGCCGCCTCATGACCGTGTTCGTGCTGGTGACCGACCGGCCGTTCACCCGCCTCGGGATTGCCGCGACCCGGAAGTACGGGTCCGCCGTCCAGCGAAACCGGGCCAAGCGCCTCGTTCGCGAGGCGTTCCGCCGAAACAAACTGCAGGCCGGGCTTGACGTCGTTGTCATTCCCCGGCGCGAAATGCTCGAGGCCGACTACGCCCATGTCGAGGCCGACTACCTGGCCACACTCCGGCGTCGCGGTTGGAAGCCCCGTGGGGCATAGCCCGCACCCGTGTGCGGCGAGCGCCAGGCCGCGCCGCGACCAGGAAGCGACACGCCCCGGCGCGGTGGCGCGTGGGTTGCTCCGGTGGCTGAAACTATATAAGTGGCTTATTTCTCCTGTGTTTGCAGGATCGTGCCGCTATCTGCCTTCCTGCTCGGACTACATGGCCGAGGCGGTGGAACGGCACGGCGCGATGGCCGGGGTGGCGCTTGGCGTCCGTCGGCTTTGCCGGTGTCATCCGTTTGGCGGTCACGGTTTCGACCCCGTGCCACCGACTGACCTCTCCCTGAGAGGTTAGTAGAAACCTCTCCCGGAGAGGTTCTTTTGCTGTCCGAGTAATTCTGCTGGCTCGATGCAGTCCCTATGGAAAAGCGCGTTCTGATCGCCGTCGTTCTGTCGTTCCTGGTGCTGTACCTGTACCAGTCGATGTTTGCGCCGAAGCCAGCGCAAAGGCCCAAGGCCGTTCAGACCGAACTGGCCAAGGGCTCGGCGGCCCCCGCCCCCGGCCAGCCAGCGGCCTCACCGTCGGCCGCGGCTCCTGCGCCTGCGGCAGGCACGCCATTACCCGATGCGGTTCTGTCCGCCCAAGTCGTGGTGGCTGACAGCGAGGCCCGCGACACCGTCATCGAAGCCGGCACGGTGCGCGCGGTCTTTTCCAATCGCGGGGGCGTCCTCACGAGCTGGCGTCTGAAGCGCTTCAAGGACAAGGCCGGCAAGCTCGTTGATCTCGTGCCGCAGACGCTGGCGGACGCGGCGAGACCATTTTCGATCGACACAGGCAACGCGGCCGTCGACGCTCGCGCCAACGGCGCCTTGTTTCGCGTGGACGGGGGCGGCGCGACGCGCGACCCGAAGACCGGCGTCTACGTGCTGGCGTTCGAGTACCGCGAGACCGGGGGCCTCGCGATCCGCAAGACCTTCGCCGTTGACCCGGCCCGCTACACCATCAACCTCGCGGCCGACGCGTCCGTTGGCGGTGCGCCGGCGAACCTCGGGATCGTGATGGGCCCAAGCCCGGGCGACGCCGAGACGGGCGAGGTCAGCCGCTACCTGATGGGCGCGCGCGCCCTGCTCTACCGCGAAGGCAAAGTCGAGCGCCACGACGCGGCCGCTCTCGTCAACCAGCCGACGTTCGAAGGCCAGCTGCGCTGGGCCGGCGTCGACGACCACTACTTCATGTCGGCCGCGCTGCTGGGGACGAACGCGGGGCGCATCGACTACCGCCCGCTCGTGGTGCCGGACAGCCAGGGCAAGCCGCTGCACACGTTCGTGTCCTACGCGGTCAACCCGCAGGGCCAGGGCGTCAACACGACGTTCTTCCTCGGGCCCAAGGAATTCGACCTGCTCAAGAGCGTGGACGGTGAGCTTGTCCGGTCCATCGATTACGGCATGTTCGCGTTCATCGTGGTGCCGCTGCTGCGCGCGCTGGTGGGCATCAACACCTACATCGGTAACTACGGCTGGTCGATCATCGCGCTGACGTTTCTCATCAACCTCGCCATCTTCCCGCTGCGCCACAAGAGCGTGGTGTCGATGCGCAAGATGCAGGCGCTGCAGCCCGAGATCAAGGCTATCCAGGATCGCTACGGCAAACTGAAGGCGACCGACCCGCAGAAACAGAAGATGAACGAAGAGCTCATGGGCCTCTACAAGCAGCGTGGCGTGAATCCCGCCAGCGGCTGCGTGCCCATGCTGCTGACGATGCCGATCCTGTTTGCGTTCTATTCAATGCTGGCGTACTCCATCGAGCTGCGCGGTGCGCCGTTCGGGCTGTGGATCACGGACCTGTCGGTGTACGATCCGTTCTACGTCGCGCCGGTCCTGACCGGCATCACCATGCTGGTGCAGCAGAGGATGACGCCGCAGACGGCGACCGACCCGATGCAGCAGAAGATGTTCATGATGATGCCGGTGATCTTCACGGTGATGTTTCTGTGGGCGCCGAGCGGGTTGAACATCTACTGGCTCGTGAACAACGTGCTGGCGATCGGCCAGCAGTATTTCACGTACAAGATCATTGGCGCGCCGCGCATTCCGCGGCCGGCCGCCGAGCGCCGCGCGACCAAGGCGGGCGACAAGAACTAGAGACGGGTTCAAGACCTGCGCGGGCGGCGAGTTTCCCGCCGCGAGAACGGGTCTTGACACCGGTTGTCGGGGACATTGGGGTTCTGAAGCTGAATGGATCGTCCAATGGATGTCGAATTGCGCATCGTTGAATTCGTCACGAACGTCACCAACGCGATGGGCCTGTCGCTGACGGCCACGGTGGTCGAGACCGCCGACGGCCTGCGCGTGGACCTAGAGGGCGAGAGCGGGGAGTTGCTCGTCCGGCGCCGCGGAGAGGCGCTGAACGCGCTGCAGCAGATCGTGGCGTCGGTGTTCCGCGACGATCTGCCCGAGGGCCGGCGGATTGCCGTCGACTGCATGGGCTTCAGGCAGGACAAGGACGCGGAGTTGCGCAAGATGGCGAAGTTCCTCGCAGACAAGGCGGTGTCCTCCGGCGCCTCGCAGGAGATCGGTCCGCTCAACCCGTACGAGCGCCGCATCGTCCACATGACCGTCACCGAGTGTCATGACGTGACCTCGGAGAGCATCGGGGATGCGTTCATGAAGACCGTCATCATCTCGGCTCGCAGGTAGCAGGGGGCGGGAGCACAGGATTGTGAACTGGCGCGGGCGGGCTCGCAGGCTGGATTCCCGCCTTCGCG
>JAPKZP010000164.1 GCA_026393735.1 Acidobacteriota bacterium | reverse complement strand
CCGGGTCGTGATGAAGATGGCGCGAGCCTCCACGTCGTGCTCCGCCTGCGCCAGCATGTCCGCCGCAATCCAGGCGGCCGGGGCCCGGTCCGACACAATAACGATCCCGCTAGGACCTGCGTAGAAATCGATCGCGCAGTCGCGCGACACGAGGGCCTTGGCCTCGGCGACGTAGGTGCTGCCGGGCCCGACGATCCGATCGACGCGCGGGATGGTGGCTGTGCCGTACGCCAGTGCGGCAATCGCGTGCGCCCCGCCGACGCGGAACACGCGGTGCGCGCCGGCGATTGCCGCCGCAGCCAGCACGACAGCGTCCGGCCTGGGGCACACGACGAACACCTCGCTGACACCGGCGACGCGCGCCGGGATGGCGGTCATGAGGAGCGACGACGGCAGCGGGTACCGGCCGGCCGGCACGTAGCACCCGACGCGTCGCAATGGCGTCACCACCTGGTCGACGACGACGCCAGGTGCGACGCGCACCCGCGCCGGCCGCGGCACCTGCGCGCGCGCCACGCGCCGGATGTTCGCGGCCGCCACGCGCAGGGCTCGCCTGACCGGGGCTGGAATCGCGCGCTCGGCGGCTGCGATGTCGGCGCGGCTCACCTCGATGGGGCCGCGCAGCCCGTCGAACTGCCTCGCGTATCCGCGAAGCGCGCGGTCGCCGCGGCGGCGGACATCGGCGACGATCGCCGTGACACTCCGGACGATCTCCGGGTCTCGCGCGCCGGCGGGCGCCACCAGCGCCGCCACGCGCCGTGTGTCGTCGCCCGAGACGATCCTGACCATGTTCATCGTCGTCCTCACTCCACGATCTTGTTGAGCGGGTATTCCACGATGCCTTCGGCGCGGGCGTTCTTGAGCTTCGGCACGAGGCCCCGCACCGTCGGCTCGTCGACGATGGTGTTCAACGCCACCCAGTCGCCATCGGCCAGCGGCGAGATGGTGGGCCGCCGCAGGGCGGGAAGCAGCCCCAGCACGCCGTCGAGGTCCGTCCGGCGCACGTTCAGCATCAGGCCGACCCGCCCCTGGGCCGCGATGGCCGCGCGCAGCAGCATCGCGGTGTTCTCGAGCTTGGTCCGCTTCCACTCATCGGTCCACGCCGCGCGGTTGGCGACGATCTGCGTGGTCGACTCCATCACGGTGTCGACGATGCGGAGGCGGTTCGCGCGCAGGGTCGACCCGGTTTCGGTGGCTTCGACGATCGCGTCGGCGAGCAGCGGGGGCTTGACCTCCGTCGCGCCCCAGGAGAACTCCACGTTCACGCCCACGCCCTGGCGCCGGAAGTAGTCCTCGGTGACGCGCACGAGCTCGGTCGCGATGGTGGCCCCGTCCAGGTCTTGCGGCGTCTGGAACCGGGACGCCTCGGGGACGGCGAGCACCCACCGGACCATGCCGAAGCTTTGCTTCGCGTAGACGAGTTCCGACACGCACTCGAGCGGCTCGCGCGCGACGTTGGCCAGCGCGTGCTCGAGCACCCAGTCGCGCCCCGTCAGGCCCGCGTCGAGCACGCCGTCGCTCACATACCGCGCCATTTCCTGCGCGCGGATGAGCATGCACTCGATCTCCGGATCGTCGATCGCCGGGAAGTACGATCGCGTGTTCACGTAGATGTTGAAGCCGGCGCGGGCGAACAGTCGCACCGTCGCGTCCTGCAGCGAGCCCTTGGGAATGCCGAGTTTCAGTGTCATGCCGCCCCCCCCTGTTCCGGCGCGCCCGTCTCGATCGGGATCTCACGGTAGAAACACGAGCGTTCGCCGGTGTGACACACGTTGCCGTCGCCCTGCCGGTTCACGAGCAGAATGACCGTGTCGGCGTCGCAGTCCACGAGCAGGCGGACCACCGCCAGGCGATTGCCGGAGGTCTCGCCCTTGGTCCAGAGCTGGTTGCGGCCGCGGCTGAAGAACGTCGCATAGCCGGTGCGGCGCGTCCGGTCGAAGGCCTCCTCGTTCATGAAGCCCACCATCAGCACCTCGCGCGTCGTCGCGTCCTGCGCGACCGCGGGAATCAGTCCGTCGAGTTTCGAGTAGTCCAGAGTCACGATGCGCATCTCCCCAGAAAAGACAACGGCCCCGCCGGCATGGCTGCCAGCGGGGCCGTCTGATCTCGGACGCTCGGGTGTGTCCTCAGCTCATGGGCGCAGCGCTGCCAGCCTGCATGTCATGCAGTGATGGTGGTGCTGATGGTGCCGCGCGGAGCCGAGGATGCCGTTCATGTGCGTTATCGATTCAACTTACCGGAGAGGTACGACTCCTGTCAACTCCCGGGCTGGCGTGCGCGCGGATCGGTGTGAACGACCCGCGTCGCCGCATCACACCGAGTTGCGTGACGAGTCCGGCGCCCGGCTGCAGACCCGATCCCCAATCCAGATCAGGATGAGGCCGATGAACTCGAGGACGTAGAGCACCTCGACGTACCCGGCCTTCGCCATGGAGCCGCCGATGCCCGGCATGAGGGCCCCGAGGGCGATGAACGCGTTCCCGGCGGCCCGATGGCCGGCATGCTCCTTCTTGAAGTACTTCCACGCGCTCCACGCCGCCCCGCCAATCAGGAAGAACGACGCGTAGATATTGATGAACGGCGTGATGAGCCGAATCCACGTCCAGCCGAGAATGGCGCCTGTCGGGCGCGTCGCCTCGAGCATCTCCATCCGGACCGGCGAGAGCACGACCAGGATCGACGCGATGATCACGACAGGCAGTGTGATGGCGGTCGCCCGATCTCCGAACTTCCGCGAATGGGAGAGATACACCGAGCCCTGCGCGAGCGGATAGCCGCCGAGCAGCGCGCCGGTGATGTACCACGCCTTGGTCAGCACCACGCTGTTGCCGCCAAGGGTGATCAGGCTTTCGACCACCGTACCGCTGCCGTAGCACGCGACGCCGAACGCCCACCAGAACAGCTGCGGACTCCGGCGCTGAAGGAACTTCCGGAAGAGCACCGCCGAGAACACCGCCGAGATGAGCGTCGTCCCGAGCGGGAAGTAGTGCACGAAACTCTGCGCCTGTGTCTCCATCGAATCGTCCTGTCGAGAATGACGTTTCCGCTACTTGCCGGCCGGACCGACGTGCAGGCTCGAGACGTCCATCAGGTACATGAACATGCTTCGCTCGCCGGGCTTTGCGTCGCGGCTCGACGAGAACCCGAGCCAGTGCCCGTCCGGCGAGATGGCCGGGAACCCGTCGAACGCCTCGTTGAACGTGAGCTGCTGCTGCGTGCCGCTCACCATGTCCATCATGAAGATCTCGAAGTTGCGGGGCGGCAGGAACTTCACGAAGGCGAAGTGCCGGCCGTCAGGCGCCGGGAACGGGGCCCAGTTCGTGCCGGCCTCGTGCGTGATCTGCGTCAGGCCGGTCCCATCCGGCTTGATCGTGAAGATCGTCATCGGCATCCCGCGCTGGCCCTGGTCCTGGATCTTCCACGCGCGGTAGATGATGCTCTTGCCGTCGGGCATCCACTGGGCGCCGCCCTCCTGCCAGTCGGGCGTGTGCGTGATCTGAAACAGGTCGCTGCCGTCCAGCCGCATGCGGTAGAGGTCGAGCTTTCCGTCGATCTGACGCGCGAAGAGAATCCACGTCCCGTCGGGTGACACGGTGACCTCGGCGTCGTACACCTGGTTGTTCGTCATGCGGACGACGTGGCTGCCGTCGAGATCGGACGTATAGAGTTCGGCGCCCTGGGGGTAGCCGTTGGCGTCGGAGTAGCTGCCGGGCGGCAGGTCGAGCAGGTCGCGCGTGGACGTCCAGATGAGCTTCTTGCCATCCGGGTAGTAGAACGAGCAGGCGTCGGCGCCCTTGTCGTTGATCCGGCGAACGTTCTTCCCGTCGAGGGTGAAGGTATAGACCTGGAACTCCTTGTCCCCTTCGAACTTCGCATTGCAGATCATGCTCTTGCTGTCCGGCGAGAAGTACCCCTCGGCGGCCTGTCCGGCGATGGGGATCTTCGTGACCGGCAACTCCTGGCCAGCGGGGACCGACGGCGTTCCGCCCACCGCCCCCTTCGTCGCCGGCGCCTGGCCTGCAAGGCCCGCCGTCAGCCACACCGAGAAGACACCCGTCACCGCCCACGCCGCGGCGCGGCCGAATCTCGTCGCCCCCGTCCTCATTTGAAGCCCTCCTCTAACGATGATCCCTTCGACACTGGCACGGCACCGCCGGCGGCGTCAACCCCCTGACGCCCGGAGGACCAGGAAAGGCGGGTGGCCGGCGCCTACGGGCGCCGCGCCACGAAGACGACGTACATGTTCGCGGATGCCGGCGTCGCGCTGTCCGAGTTCGCGCCGAGGGTGAGGCTCTCGTCGTGCGCGGCCCGCCGTTCGAAGATGGTCATGCGCTGGCCATCCACGACAATCGCCGTCCCGGTGGTCTGAAACTGCCGTGTCAGCCACACCGGGCGCGGCAGCCGGTCGTCGTGCGCGATCGACACGACGGCGCCGCCGGCGACGGCGACTTCCATGAGATCGACGGCGCCGTAGAGACTCTCCCTGTTCGCCGACTGCACCCAGTCCGCGCCGGCCAGGCTGGCCGGCAGGTTCGCGAATGCGACATCGGCGTCGACGTAGACGCTCTTGCCGTCGCGGGCGAGACTCTCGACGTGGACGATGGAAGAGGCCGGGCCCGAATACATAAAGGCGCGCGTGAACCGGCCCACCAGCTCGGCTGCGACGTGCTGAGCGTCCGCTGCCGAGCCGCCGTTGCCGAACAGCAGTATCTTCCCGCCTTCGCGGATGGTGGTGGCGAACTTGTCGCCGATGTCCAGT
>JAPKZP010000219.1 GCA_026393735.1 Acidobacteriota bacterium | reverse complement strand
GTCGTACGCGGCCATCAACGCCTGGCCGCGCGTCTTGCCGGCCTTACGCGCGCCGGCCTCCACCGCGAGGATGCGCCGGAACGTCGTGGCGAGGGCCTTCTGGACCAGCCGCTCGCCGGCCTTCGGCAGCGCGCCGTTGGGCACGAACACCGCCGCCGTCGTCGGGAAGATCTCGAGGTTCGACCGCGCGTCGCCCAGCGTCTCGCCCAGGTAGCTGTCGACCGGGAACCCCTGGTCGGCGTACTCGATGGCGGCGGCGAACACGTCGGAGAGCGACATCGTGCCGTACTGCTCGAGCAGGTAGACCCAGCCACCGAAATTGCCGGGCACGACCCCAGCCAGGAAGCCGGCTTCCTGGTCGCGCTTGCTCTTGAACTTGTCGGGCGTCGCCGCGTACGGCGCCGCGCCCGTCATCTGGAGCGACACGACTTCGCCGGTCTTCGCCACGTACAGCGTCATGAAGCCGACGCCGCCCATGCCGGAGCGGGACGGTTCGACGACGTTGAGCACAGCGGCGACGGCGACGGCCGCGTCGAAGGCGTTGCCGCCTTTCCTGAGCATGTCGATCCCGGCCTGTGTCGCCAGCGAGTGCGCCGACGTCACCATGGCCCGGGTACCGACGGCTTCGTACTGGATGCGCTGAGCGGGCAGTGCCGCGCCGGACAACACCAGCAGGATCATGACGAGAACGGTTCGCAGCGACCTCAGGACTCGTGACGCGTGCATCGATCCCCTCCCCCCCCGGCCCGCGGCGGACCCGGGCGGCATGACCGCGGATCGGCGGCCGAGTGAGTATAGCGAACCGAGTATAGGTGTGTCGGCGGCTGCCGCCTGTCGCAGTTTGTAACGCGGTCCGTTCACCCTTCGGGCGTGATGGTGTACCCGTCTCCACGGACCGTGTGCACGAAGCGCGGGTTCCCCGGATCCGGTTCGATCTTCTTGCGCAGGCGGGCAATCGCGTTGTCCACCAGGCGCGTCGTAGGCATGTCGGGGTATCCCCAGACCTCGCGCAGCAGTTCGTGACGCGAGACGACGCGCCCCGGGCGCTCGGCCAGGTAGCGGAGCAGCACCAACTCACGGTTCGTGACATGCAGTTCGCCCCGGCCGTGGCGTGCCGTCATCGACTGGAAGTCGATCGTGACCCGGCCGAGGATGAGCTGCTGCACCTCGGGGCTCGACCGGCGCAGCACGTTGTGCACGCGGGCCATCAGCTCCTCGATGTCGAACGGCTTGGTGACGTAGTCGTCCGCACCGAGCTTCAGCCCCTTCAGCTTGTCGGCCTTCTGGCCGCGCGCCGTAAGCATGATGATCGGCACGGGTCCGCTCTGCCGGAGAAGGCCGACCAGATCGAAGCCGTCACGCCCCGGCAGCATGACATCGAGGACGACCAGATCCGGCGCGAACTCCCGTGCGACGGTCAGCGCGAGGTTTCCATCACCGACATGCTGGACCTCGAACCCCTCGAACGTGAGGTTGTCGCAGAGCATCCACCCGAGCGCCTCGTCGTCTTCAACAACCAGAATCCGCTTCTTCATGTTCTGCCTCGGCCGCAGGCAGCGTCAGGCTGACCGTTGTGCCGACTCCCACCTCGCTTGCGACGACCAACTGCCCCCCGTGGTCTTTCGCAATGCGGTCCGCGATGG
>JAPKZP010000004.1 GCA_026393735.1 Acidobacteriota bacterium | reverse complement strand
GCGCGTCGCCCGCGTCCTCCTCACCAGAAACTAGGGGTCAGGTCCAAAACACAACCTTCTCCGGCCGAATGGATCCGGAATATCGAAGAAGGTTGTGTTTTGGACCTGACCCCAGAGACTAGTCGTAGCGAAGCAGGCGCAGCCCGAGGCCGATGACGAGGAGTGACGCGCCCATGTCGGCTGCGACCGCCATCCAGAGCGTGGCCGTGCCCACGGCCGCCATGGCGAGGAACACCGCCTTCAGCCCCAGTGCGATGGCAATGTTCGCCCGGATGGTGCCGAGGGCCGCGCGGCTGAGCCGGACGGCGTAAGGAATCCGCAGCAGCTCATCGGCCATGAGCGCGATATCCGCCGTCTCAAGGGCGGCATCGCTGCCGGCTACGCCCATCGCGACGCCGACATCGGCGGCCGCAAGGGCTGGCGCGTCGTTCACGCCGTCGCCGACCATCGCCACGAGACCGTAGGACGCCTTCAGCTCTCGCACCGCCGCGACCTTGTCCTCCGGGAGCAGCTCCGCCCGGACCTCCGTGATGCCGAACTCACGCGCGACGCGATCGGCGGTCCCCGCCTGGTCGCCGGTCAGCATCACGATGTGGCGCACGCCGCCCGCACGCAGCAGTTCGACGGCCGCGCGGCCGGTTTCGCGGGCCGAGTCTGCGACCGCGATGATGCCAATCGCCCGGCCGCGGTAGGCCACCATGACGGCTGTCTGCCCGGCGGCCCCGAGGTCTGCAAGGTGCGCCTCCAGGGTGGCTGCCGAGGAGCGCGGGTTCGCCGTCGACGAGACCCTCGGCCCCAAGCCCGGGCAGCGCTTCGTGCCGGTCGCCGGCCGGTGCGACCACGCCCTCGCGCGATGCCTGCCGCAGGATCGCCTGCGCAAGCGGGTGGCTCGACCGCGTCTCCAGCGCGGCGGCCACGCGCAGCACCTCGCGCCTGGTCGACCCGTCCAGGGCTGTCACCCGGGTCACCACGGGCGCGCCGCGCGTCAGGGTGCCGGTCTTGTCGAACGCCACGCAAGCGATGCGGGCGAGCGTCTCGAGGTGTCGGCCGCCCTTGACGAGCACGCCTTTCCGCGCGGCGCCTGCCAGCGCCGACATGATCGCGACCGGCGTGGAAATCACGAGGGCACACGGGCACGAGATGACGAGCAGTACCAGCGCGCGGTACCCCCACGTCGAGAAGGGCTGGTGGAAGACGAGCGGCGGCACGACGGCGAGCGCGCCGGCCAGCGCCACGACGGCCGGGGTGTAGACGCGCGCGAATTGCTCGACCAACGTCTGAGACGGCGCCCGTTCAGACTGGGCGTGCTCGACGAGCTGGATGATCCGGGCCAGGGTCGAATCGCGCTTCAAGTGCGTGACGCGCACGTCCAGCGCCCCGGGGCCGTTGATCGTGCCTGCGAATACGTCGGCGCCCGGCATCTTCGGCACGGGCATCGATTCGCCGGTGATGGGGGCCTGGTTCACGTCGCTGAACCCGGCCACGACCGTCGCGTCGAGCGGGACCTTTTCGCCGGGCCGCACCACCACGATGTCCCCGACCCGCACGTCGTCGACCGTCACGCGCACGTCGCGGCCCTCGCGGCGCACGAGGGCGTCGTTCGGCGAGAGCTCCATCAGCGCGCGGATGGCGAGCCGCGCGCGTTCCACGTTGAACGACTCCAGCCACTGCGCCACCGCGAACAGAAAGGTGACGGCGGCGGCCTCGGACCACTGCCCGATGGCGAGCGCCCCGAGGACCGCGATGAGCATCAGGACGTTGATGTCGAGGGCGAACATGCGGGCGGCGGACCACGCACGGGCAGCCCAGTAGGCGCCGCCCGTCCCGATGGCGACCCCGAAGCACAGCATCGCCGCGCCACGGGCCGCGCCGGCCGCATCAATGGCGAGTCCGGCGGCGAGTGCGACTCCCGAGACGATGAGGGGCGCTTGACGAGCCAGGCCGTGCCGGCCTCCGGACACCTTTGACGGAATCTCGTGCTCCAGCCAGGCCCGCATGCCGGTCGTGGCAACGGCTTCGGCTATGACGGTAGCCGACAGCTTCGCGGCATCGTACGTGACGACGAGCCGGCCCAGCATGACGTCGGCCCGCAGGGCTTCGAGGCCGGGCAGCGCCTTCAGCCGGCGCTCGATGAGTGCCACCTCCTCGTGGCAGTCCATGCCCTCGACGCGGAAGACGGACTCCGCGTGTATGTCGCACACCGGGCACGCCACGGGCGCTGGTTGCATTCCTGCCTGGCTCCTCACACTCCCGAATTCCTACATTAGTCAAATCCCGGGCGTATTGACACTCTCTCGCCCCGCTCGCTACGATTCGATGATTGGCACCGTACGCGGAACAGAGAACGTGCCCCACGTGTCCGGCTGAACCCGCCAGACACGCGTCTAATGAAGGTACGCCGGGGCCGCTCGGCCACGGGCGTGTTCAGCCTTGTCGTTTGTTGAATCAATTCCCACGGAGAACGCAGTGATCGAGGTCCAGCACCTCACGAAGCGCTACGGCCCGGTGACGGCCGTGGACGACGTCACGTTTCGCGTCGAACGGGGAGAAATCCTCGGGTTTCTGGGTCCCAACGGGGCCGGCAAGACGACGACGATGCGCGTCATCACCGGGTACATGCCGCCGACCGACGGCCGGGTGATTGTGGCCGGGTTCGACGTGTTCGATCAGGCGATCGAGGCCAAGCGGCGCACGGGCTATCTGCCCGAAACGCCGCCGCTTTATCCAGACATGACCGTGCGCGAGTACCTGACCTTTGTCGCGCGCATCAAGGGCGTGGCGGCGGCGGAGCGCAAGTCCCGCATCGACCGGGTCATGAAGCGGACGTGGATTGCCGACATGGCCGGACGTCACTGCGGGAAGCTCTCGAAGGGCTACCGGCAGCGGGTCGGTCTGGCGCAGGCCATCCTCCACAACCCGGATGTGCTCGTGCTCGACGAGCCGACGGCCGGCCTCGATCCCAAGCAGATCATCGAGACGCGCCAGCTCATCAAGGAACTGGCCGGTGACCATACGATCATCCTGAGCACGCACATCCTGCCCGAGGTCGCGCAGACGTGCCAGCGGGTGGTCATCATCAACAAGGGGCGGGTTGTCGCCGTCGATACGCCGGACAACCTCACGCACCGCCTGCGCGGCGCGGAGACAATGTACGTTCTGGTCGATGGGGCGGCCGACGCGACCGCCACGCTGCAGGGCATCACCGGCGTGACGCGCGTGGCCGTCGCCGACCGTCACGAGCCGGCCGTGGGCTACGAGGTTGAGAGTGTCCGGGGCGAAGACGTGCGCCGCGACATCGCGCGCGCCGTCGTCTCGCAGGGCTGGGGGTTGCTGGAACTCCGGCCGCTGCGGATGAGCCTCGAGGAGATCTTCCTCCAGGTCACCACCGAGGAGCAGGTCGAGAAGCCGGCGGCCGCCGGGGAGGTGGCATCGTGACGAACGTGCTGGCGATAGCTCACAAGGAAATCCGGTCGTACTTCGCGTCGCCGATTGCGTACATCGTGATCGGGTTGTTCGCGCTGCTGTTCGGGTACTTCTTCGTGGCGATCCTGGGCTGGTTCGTGGATGCGGGCATGCAGTCGGCGATGGGCATGGGCCAGGGCGCGCCGAACCTGAACCAGCAGTTCATCCGCCCCCTGCTGCTGAACACCACGGTCGTGCTGCTCTTCGTGCTCCCGATGATCACGATGCGGACCTACGCCGAGGAGAAACGCAGCGGCACGATGGAACTGCTGCTGACCTCACCGCTGACGGATCTGCAGATCATCCTGGGGAAGTTCCTGGGCGCGCTGACGCTCTACGCCGCCATGCTGGGCGTCACGCTGCTCTACATCGCGGTGCTGTTCGTCTACGGCAACCCCGAGTGGCGGCCCATCGCGACCGCGTACCTGGGCCTGCTGCTGATGGGCGGGTGCTTCATCTCGGTGGGCATGCTGATCTCGAGCTTCACGCGGAACCAGATCGTCGCCGGCATGCTGACGTTCGGCGTGTTCCTGCTGCTCTGGGTGATCGACTGGATCGGCAGCTTCGCAGGGCCGACGTTCGAGCCGGTCGTGAACTACCTCTCCATCACGCAGCACTTCGACGACTTCGCCAAGGGTGTTATCGACACCAGGCACGTCATCTACTACGTGAGCTTCATCACGTTCGGCCTCTTCCTGACCGCCAAGTCGGTCGACAGTGAACGGTGGCGGGGATAATGCTCAAGAAACTCGGCGGCATCATCGGCTGGGTCGGTACCGTGCTGGTCTTCGGCGCGGTCGCCATCCGCTTCCTGAAACCCGACTGGGACCGCTACGCCTACTGGGGGGCGTGGGCGGGCCTGGTCTGCGTGCTCATCTACACGCTCAGCCAATGGCGGGACATCGTCGGCGCGTTCCGGCGGCGGCAGACGCGGCTCGGCACGCTCACACTGGTCAGCATCCTCATCGTGCTGGGGATCCTCGTGGCCATCAACTACCTCGGCACTCGGCAGGGCAAGCGCTGGGACCTGACTACGTCGAGCGAGTTCACGCTGTCGGACCAGACGGTCAACGTGCTCAAGAAGCTCGACGCGCCGCTGAAGATCCGCGTGTTCGAGAAGTCGTCGGCGATGCAGAAATTCAAGGACCGCCTGCTCGAGTACGAGTCGACGTCGAAGCAGGTGGCGATCGACTACTTCGACCCCGACAGGGAGCCCACGGTCACGCGGCAGAACCAGGTGCAGAACTACGGCACGGTGGTCTTCGAGTACAAGGGCCGCACCGAGCGGGTCGTGGGAGACACCGAGCAGGACTTCACGAACGGCATCATCAAGGTGGTGAGCGGATCTCTGAAGAAGGTGTACTTCCTGCAGGGTCATGGCGAGCACGACCCGGGGAGCGCGGAACGCAGCGGCTACGCCGTTGTCAAAGGGGCGCTCGAGCGCGAGAACTACAGCGTCGAGCGCCTGCCGCTGATTCAACGCGGCGCCGTGCCCGCCGATGCTACCGTCGTCGTCGTCGCGGGGCCGACGGCTGACCTGCTGGCGCCGGAAGTTGCCGCCCTCACGGCGTACCTGGACGCCGGCGGCAAGCTGTTCCTGCTCGTCGATCCGCCGGCCACGACGGCCGCTGCGCCCCTCCCGAACGTGGAAGGCCTCGCCCGCGCCTGGGGCGCCCAGCTCGAGAAGGACGTGATCGTGGACGCGAGCGGCATCGGCCAGCTCATTGGCAGGAGCTACGAAACGCCGGTGGTGCTGACGTACCCGCCGCACCCGATCACGGACCGTTTTGACATGCTGACGGCGTACCCGCTGACCCGATCGATCTCGATCCTGACGGGCACGCCTGGCCGCACGCCGCAGTCCTTCGTCGAGACAAGCCAGCGGAGCTGGGCCGAAACGGACATCGACAGCGTCGGCTCGCCGGCAGGACCGAAACTCGACCCAGCCAAGGGCGATCGACAGGGCCCGCTCAGCGTCGCCGTCGCGGTGGCCGTTCCCGTGAAGGCCGCCAGCCAGCCCGCCCCCGCAGATGCCAAGCCGGCGGAAACGCGGGTCGTCGTGATGGGCGACTCCGACTTCGTCGCCAACTTCAGCGTCAACGTGTCCGGCAACCGCGACTTCTTCATGAACATCCTGGGCTGGCTGTCGCAGCAGGAGAATCTCATCTCCATCCGGCCAAAGGCGCCGGGCGAAAGCCGCCTCACGCTGACGGCAGACCAGTCGCGCCGGATCGCGTGGCTCGCGCTGCTCATCATCCCGGGCGCGATCATCGCCTTCGGGGTTTCCACCTGGTGGCGGAGGCGATAATGCGCGGGTTCCGATCGACGCTCATCCTGTTCGCCGTCCTGATGGGCCTGCTCGGCTACATCTACTTCTACGAAATGAAGCGGCCCAAGCCGAACGAGCAGGTGGAGCAAAAGGAGAAGGTCTTCACGCTCCAGCCGGACAAGGTGGAGGAGATCCAGGTGCGGGCGACGGCCGGCGACCGGACGGTCCTCAAGAAGGTCGGCGGCGCGTGGACCATCGTCGAACCGATACAGGCGAAGGCCGACGAGACCGAGGCGACGGGACTGGTGACGAATCTCGCGTCGCTGGAGATCCAGCGTGTCGTGGATGAGAAGCCGCGCGACATTGCCCAGTACGGCCTGGCGACACCCCGGGCCGACGTGGCGTTTCGGACGTCCGGACAGGCCGACCTGACGCACGTGCTGATTGGCGACAAGACGGCAACCGGCGGAGAGCTCTACGCCAAGCTGCCGAGCCAGTCGCGCGTGTTCCTGATTTCCGCGTTCCTCGACACGACGTTCAACCGCACGACGTTCGACCTGCGTGACAAGACGATTCTGAAGATCGATCGCGAGAAGGTCGACCTCGTGAGCGTGCGGTCGGCCGGCGCCACGCTGGGCTTCTCGAAGAGCGGCGACCGGTGGGCCGTCACCAGCCCCATCGCCGCCCGGGCCGACGTGGCCACGGTCGAGGGCCTCGTAGGCCGGCTGCAGACGCTGCAGATGAAGTCGATCGTCGGCGAGAACGTCGGCCCGAAGGACCTCGACAAGTACTGCCTCGATACGCCCGCGTACGTCGCGACGGTCGGCGCCGGCAGCGCCCGCTCGGAACTGGCGGTCGGCAAGGCCGACGAGACCGGCAATCTCTACGTGCGCGATGCCGCCCGGCCGGCCGTGGTGATGACCATCGAGCCGTCGATCGTGGACGACCTGAGGAAGAAGGCCGACGACTACCGCCCGAAGGACGTGTTCGAGTTCAAGTCCTTCACGGCAACGCGCCTGGACGTGACGCGCGGCACCTCCAGCCTCGTGTTCGAACGCGTGACGAACAAGAACGGCACGAGCACGTGGCGGCGGGTGACTCCGTCAAAGGACGTGGCCCAGGCGGAGATGGATGCCGCGCTCGGCGCGATCTCGACACTGGGCGTCGAATCGTACGTCGATGCGAAGACGAAGACCGGCGCCGACGCTCCGGTTGCCGTCATCCTTGCCCGCTTCGACGACGGCAAGAAGGAAGAGCGTGTGGCGTTCGGCAGGGTTGGCGCCGATCTCTACGCCGTGCGCGCGGGCGAACCTGGCGCCGCCAAGGTGGACGCCGCGCGGTTCGATGAAGCCATGAAAGCGCTCGACGCCGTCAAATGAGGCGCACCGCCCTGGCCGCCCTGCTGGTCGTCGCGCTGGGAAGCGGCTGCGCCCATCAGCCCCGTCCTGGCGTTGCGCCATCGCCGGCGCCGAAGCGGGGCGTGCGTGCCCTGCAGACCGATCTCGCGTCCTACTATCGCGTGCCGGCGTTCGCCAACGCGGTGTGGGGCGTGCTCGTCACGTCGCTGAAGACCGGCGACGTGCTCTACGCCCAGAACCCCCGCACGTTCCTGATGCCCGCGTCGAACATGAAAGTGATCACGATGGCGGCCGCGGCCGAGCGCCTGGGCTGGGACTACACGTTCCAGACACGGGTCGTTGCGACCGGCCCCGTCGAGAACGGCGTGCTGAAGGGCGACATCGTCGTCGTCGGGAGCGGCGACCCGTCGCTCGGTGGACGGCCCGGTGAGACGGCCGAGGTCTTCGACGGGTGGGCGGACGAGATTCGCGCGAAGGGGATCACGGCCATCGAGGGACGCGTCATCGGCGACGACAACGCCTTCGACGACGACGGTCTGGGCGCGGGCTGGGCCTGGGATTACCTGGCCGACGGGTACGCGACGCCTGTGAGCGGCCTCGAGTTCAACGAGAACGTTGTCCAGGTCATCGTCAAGCCGGGCGCGTCGGTCGGCGACCCCGCGACGGCAGAAGCCCGGCCGGACGCGAGCGGGTTGCTCGTCGAGTGCGTCGCGAAGACGGTGGCGCGGGACGGCGAGACGGATCTGAACCTCGCCAGGCTGCCCGGGAGCCGCGTGCTCCGTGTCTCCGGTACGGTGGCGCTCGGCCGCACCGACGTCACCAGAACCGCGTCGGTCGACAACCCGACGGCATTCATGGTGGCCGCCCTGAGACGCGCGCTCACCGCCAAAGGCGTCGTCGTCTCAGGAGATGCGATCGACGTCGACACCCTCCCGGCCGCCCCCGATGTGGCGAACGCGCAGACTCTCGTGGTGCACACGTCGCCGACGCTCGCCCAGATTGGCAAGGTACTCCTGAAGGCCAGCCAGAACCTATACGCAGAGACGTTCCTGAGAGCGCTGGGCCGGCCGGCGACAGGCCAGGGCCCGGCCACTTCAGCGGCCGGCATCAAGGCCGTGCAGGACACGCTGAAGAGCTGGGGCATTCCGCCGGATCGGTACCTGCAGGTCGACGGCTCGGGACTGTCGCGGTACAACTACCTCACGGCCGACGTGCTGGTATCCGTGCTGACCCGCATGTACACCGACACGCGCCATCGGGCGGCGTTCTCTGACGGCCTGCCGCTGGCAGGCGTGGATGGATCGATCGCCGGCCGCATGAAGAACACGAAAGCCCAGGGCAACGCGCGCGCGAAGACCGGATCGATTTCGAATGCCCGCGCCCTGTCCGGGTACGTGACCTCCGCCGACGGAGAACCCCTCGTGTTCTCGATGATCGTCAACAACTTCAACGTGCCGCAGTCCGACGCCGATGCGATCATCGACCGGGCGGTGGTGCGCCTCGCCGAGTTCAGACGGTAGCGGACGTTCCCGTGGCCTCGTCCTTCGCGCTGTACGGGTTCGCGCTGTTGGCTGTCGTGGGCCTGGTGTCGTTCATCCGGCCGCTCCGCTGTCTGCAGATTCGCCGGCGATGGATCGGACTGCTGCTGGTCTTCGTCTGCGCGAGCGCCGGATGGGCCATTCTCGAGGCGCCCGCCCTCGCCAACTACGTCACCACGCCCGTCACCACGCTCGACCGGTTCGTGCCCATCTATCAGTTCCGGGAGTCGTTTTCGATCCCGGTGCACGCGTCGCCGTCACGCGTGTACGAGGCCATCTTCCAGGTGTCGGCCGACGAGGTGCCGTTCTACCGCACGCTGGCCTGGATTCGCCGTGGCGCGGCCAGCGGCGCGGAGAGTGTCCTGAATCCTCCCGACCGGGTGCCGCTCGTGACCGTCGCGACGCGGACGTCGTTCCTCAGGCTGGGCGAGACCCGCGGCCGCGAGTTCGTCATGGGCACGGTCGTCATCGCGCCGCCCGGCGTGCGGCTCGCGGTGGGGTCCGATCCCGAGTCATTCCGGCTACTCGACCAGGAGGGTTTCGCCAAGGCCGCGATCAGCTTCCGTGTCGAACCGATGGACCGGGGCTGGTGCCGCCTGAGGACCGAGACGAGGGTCTACGCGACGGACCCGGACTCGCGGGACCGATTCGCGCGTTACTGGCGTGTGATCGCGCCGGGGAGCGCGTTAACGCGGATGATGTGGCTCCGCGCCATCAAAGTCAGGGCCGAATCGCCTGCTCGATAAGTTGGCGCAGTTCCCCGACCAGCCGCGTGGTACCGCCGGTCAGTCCCCCGCCCTGAGCCAGGTCCGGCTTCCCGCCGCCCTTGCCGCCGCAGGTCGTCAGCATCGCCTTCAGGACGGCCGCTGCGTCCAGGGGCACGTCGGCGGCCCCCGCGACGACGAGCAGCGCAGGGTCGGTCGTCGAGAGCAGGGCGGCCACGACGCCGGGCCGGCTGGCGGCCGCAGCGGCCATCGCCTTGAGGCCCGCCTGATCCCATCCGTCGATCGCTTCAATCACCACGCGCGCGGCCCCGACAGGCGTGGCGCGATCGACCAGGGCGGAGGCCTCGTGCACGGCGAGGCGATCCTGCAGGTCCTTGATGGTGCGGCGCTGGTCCTTGTTGTCGCCCTGCAGACGCTCGATGGCTGCGGGAAGCTCCAATGGCGCGACGGACAGGAATGTCTGGCTGCCGGCCACGGCGTCGCGCAGGGATCGGAACTCGCGCAACGCGCGTCCTCCGCACACGAACTCCAGGCGCGTCCCGCCCCGGAACTTCTCCGAGGTTCGCACGGCCACTATGCCGACCTCGCCGGCGCGCGCCACGTGCGTCCCTCCACATGCCGACAGGTCGAAGCCCTCGACCTCGATCAGGCGGAGCGGGCCGGTGCGCGCCGGTTCCTTGCGTAACGGCATCGCGGCCGCGTCCTCCGCCGACGCGAACCGGATCGTCACCGGCCGATCCTCCCAGACAACCCGGTTGGCCTCGGCTTCGGCTCGTGCGATCGATTCCGCGCCCAGCACCTTGTCGAGATCGAGCGTCGACACCTCCGCGCCCAGGTGGAACCCCACGGTGCGCGCCTTGTGGAGCCGGTCGAAGGCCGCCGAGAGGATGTGCTGCCCGGTGTGCTGCTGCCGGTGATCGACGCGGCGCGCCCGGTCGATGCTCCCGTGCACCTGGACGCCGACGCCGACGCCGAGTGGCGCGCTGAGCACGTGCCCGATGCTGCCGTCGTCTCGATCGACGACGTCGAGCACCTGCGCGTCGCCGAGCACGCCGACGTCATTCGGCTGCCCGCCGGACGTCGGGTAGAACGCGGTGCGGTCGAGCACCGCGACAAGCCGGCCGTCGACGGTCTCGCATGCCAGGACGGTCGCGTCGAATTCCGTGCAGGCCGGATCGGTGTAGTAGAGACGTTCAGTCACGGATAGTCCTTCGTCAGCGGGATGATCGGGTGCGGGCCACGATTGGATCGATGACTCCCGCCTCGGCAAAGCCGCGGGCGCGCAGCACGCAACTATCGCAGTGCGCGCAGGGCGCGCCGTCTGGCGCGGGATCGTAACAGCTGTGCGTCAGGCCGTAGTCCAGCCCCAGCGCGATGCCGCGGCGGATGATGTCGGCCTTGGAGAGGCTGATGAGCGGCGTGTGGACGCGGAACCGGGAACCTTCCGCGCCGGCCTTCGTCGCGAGCGCCGCCATCGCGGCGAACGCCTCGATGAACGCCGGCCGGCAGTCGGGGTAGCCGGAGTAGTCGAGTGCATTCACGCCGATGAACAGATCGCTCGCGCCGAGGCTCTCGGCCCACGCGAGCGCGAGTGACAGGAACACGGTATTGCGGGCCGGCACGTAGGTCGAGGGGATGCCCTGCGCGTCGATGTCGCGGTCCCGCGGCACGTCCCCCGTGCCGGTGAGCGCCGACCCGCCGAACGCAGCCAGGTCGATCTGAAGCTCGACGTGGCGGGCCACGCCGAGTGCCCGGGCCACCTGCCGCGCCGACTCGATCTCAATGGCGTGCCGCTGCCCGTACGCGATCGTCAGCGCGTACACCTCGTACGCTTCGGCACGCGCGATGGCGGCGGCGGTGTACGAATCGAGTCCGCCGCTCAAAAGGACGACGGCCTTCTTCATGCGGATCCCACTGCCGGCCATGCCTTCCTCACACCCCGCGCTCCTGGGGCCCCCAGATGTACTTGTGCACCTGCACCTGCAGGCGCACCGGCAACCGGTCGGCCAGGATCCACGCGGCCAGGTCTCTCGGCGGCAGCACGCCGTGAACCGGCGAGAACTGCACTGCGCCGCAGCGCGCCGCGAGGTCGTGGCGGCGGACGACCTGGCAGGCGAATTCGTAGTCGTGACGGTCCTGGATGACGAACTTCACCTCGTCGTGCAATCCGACCCGTTCGAGGTTCGGCCAGTGGTTGCGCGACGACTCTCCGCTGGCGGGGCACTTCACGTCCACAATCCTGACGACGCCGGACGGGATGCGAGCCACGCTGATGTGGCCGCCGGTTTCGACGAGCACGGTGTGTCCTTGCGCCAGCAGGCCCTCCATCAGCGGGTACACGTCGTCCTGCAGCATGGGCTCGCCGCCCGTCAGTTCGACCAGGGCACACCCGTACGCGGCGACGGCCGCCAGCACGTCGTCGACCGACATCTTGCGGCCTTCAGTGAAGGCGTACGGCGTATCGCACCACGCGCAGCGCAGGTCGCAGGCCGTCAGGCGGACGAACACGCACGGCTGGCCCGCGTAGGACGATTCGCCCTGGATCGAATGGAAGATCTCGTTGATCGTCAACATGCCGAATCTTTATTCTAGCCGAACCACTCCCCGCTCCCCCCGAATCGCGCCTCCCGCCCCTCGCTTCTCGTCTCTCGCATTTGGTCTCTCGCCTCCCAAATGACCTGCCGCACCATGTACAATCGGCATCACGGCATATGGGCGAGATTCGCATCGGCACATCGGGCTGGAGCTATCCGTCGGGGCCCGGCGCCTGGAAAGGCATCTTCTACCCGGCTGGCAGCGGCGGCGGACGCCGCCTCGACGAGTTGTCGTACTATGCGGAACATTTCGACACCGTAGAAGTGAACTCCAGCTTCTATCGGCCTCCCGATCCCGCGACCGCGCGCAGGTGGGCCGAGCGCACACCGGCCGGGTTCGACTTCTCACTGAAGCTGTTCCAGAAGTTCACGCATCCCGCGATGTACAAGAAGGCCACCTCCCCGGGGCTTCCGGCCGAGGATGCCGCCGGCGCGATCCCGGCGGTGACGCGGGTGGACGTGGACGGATTCAAGGCCGCGATCGACCCACTGGCGAACGCCGGCAAACTCGGCGCATTGCTGGCCCAGTTCCCGCCAGGCTTCCACAGGAGCGACGACGCCCGTGAGTACCTGGCCTGGCTGCTCTTGGCGTTCAAGGACTACCCGGTCGCGGTTGAGTTGCGGCACAGGTCGTGGAGCGACCACATGGGCGAGACGCTCACGCTCGTCAACAGTTACCGGGCGTGCTGGGCGCAAATCGACGAACCCAAGTTCCGCTTCTCCATCCAGCAGAACCACCTGCCGAACCTGCGGAGCCTCTACTACATGCGGCTGCACGGGCGGAATGCGGACAACTGGTGGAAGCACGATCACCCCGACGAGCGGTACGACTACCTGTACTCGGCGGGCGAAATCGACAGTTTTGCCGAGACGGTGACAACCGTCCGGCGGCTCGTCCACAAGATCTACGTCTACCTGAACAACCACTTCGCGGGGAAGTCTGTCGCGAACGCGGCGGCGTTGCGTCATAAGGTGGGACAGCCGGTCCCAGGCTGGTACTCGGACGAGATGCTCGCGCGCTACCCGTTCCTCGGGAAGATCACTCGATGGGACGCCGGCGGCACGCTGTTCGATAATGGAGACGAGAGAGAAGGGCCGCAGGAAAAGCCCGCAGAGGACGCAGAGCCGCAGGAAGGTTGAGTGGCTCGATAGTCGTCGGCCGAGGCGGCACCTTGTCGGAGACCGCCCCTATGTTGCCTTCCGCAGGCTCTGCGCGCTCTGCGCGGTCTGTGTGTCTGCGCCTATTTTACATACATCCGCTTGATGAGATCGCCGACTTCGATCTTTTCTGCAACGTCCATCCCGGACGTCACCTGCCCGAATATCGCGTACTTCCCGTCCAGCGTCTTCTTGGGCGCCAGCGTGATGTAGAACTGGCTGTCGGCCTTGGTCGGATCACCGGCATGAGCCATGCCGACCGCGCCCTTCTTATGCGTCAGCTTCTTGGAGATTTCGGCGACGCCGATCGGCTGGCCGTTGCCGCGTCGGCCCCAGGTGTCCTTCTTCGCCAGGTCCTTCGAATCCGGATCGCCCACCTGGGCCACGAAGTTCTTCTCGACACGATGGAAGTGCTGCCGGTTGTAGAAGTTCGCCTTCACCAGCTTGAGGAAGTTCTCGACGGTCTTCGGCGCTTCCGACGGATAGGTTTCGATGGTGATCGTGCCCTTCGACGTTTCGATCACGACCACGGGGCCGGCGGCCGGCGCGGTCGTCTGCGCGAAGGCCACGCCCTCGATCCCTACCCACGCCATCAGGCCCAACACCAGCACAGTCACACACGACACTCTCCGCATCTCGGATCTCCTGTAGCTCGTTCAATGACGAGTGCGCCCGGCCCGACCACGCGCGTCGCGCGGGATGGCCGGATGATACACCATCCGGGGCAATAGTCACTCCCGGGAGAAATAACCTCTCCCGGAGTGGTTATCCGGCAGCTCACACTAACCTCTCCGACATTAACCTCTCCGGGAGAGGTTATTCCCCGGAGAGGCTGTCCTTCCGGGCGGGAGCGGTTATGTCCCGCGGGATTTGCCGACCGTCGTGACGCCAACCCTCGGGCAGCGGGCCTGCACCGCGCAGTCGCCGCACCGCGGGTGGGTCGGCCGGCACACGTTCTGTCCCCAGGTCACCAGGTAGAGATTGAGGTATGGCCACCACTGCGCGGCCACGCGTTCGTACAGGGCCTGCTCGGTTTCCTCGGGGACTCCCGTGCGGACCCAGCCGAGCCGGTTGGAGATTCGATGCACGTGCGTGTCGACGCAGATGTTTCGCAGGCTCTTGAAGCCGAGGATCAGCACGAGGTTTGCCGTCTTTCGCCCCACGCCGGGCAGCGTCAGCAACTCCTCCATGGTGCCCGGTACCTGCCCCGCGAAGTCGTCGAGCAGGCGGCGGCACGTCTCCTTCACGTGCTTCGCCTTCGTCCGGTAGAAGCTCACGGGGTAGATGAGGCGGGTGATCTCGCGAATGCTCAACGCCGCCATGCGATCCGGTGTCGGTGCGCGCGCGAACAAGCGCTCCGACGCAGTGGCCGTCGTCGCGTCCTGCGTCCGCGCCGACAGCAGCGTCGCGATGAGCACCTGGAACGCGTCGTCCTGCTGCGCTTCGGCGATCTTCTCGATGATCGGCAGGTCCAGGCCCGTGATGGCCGTGGCCATGCCACGCATGATCCACTCGACGTCGCGGGAATTCGGCCGCCTCATGCCGGGACCGGGGTGAGCGGCGCCCCGCCGGCGAGCACGGCAATCACGTTGCGGGCGGCGAGATCGGCCATGGCGGTCCGCGTCTCGACCGTGGCACTGCCCAGGTGCGGCGCCAGCACGACCCGCTCGAGCCTCAGCAGATCCGGGTGGATCGCAGGCTCCCGCTCGTAGACGTCAAGCGCCGCGCCTGCGAGCAGGCCCTCGCCGAGCGCCCATGCGAGCGCCTCCTCGTCGATGACGGGACCACGGGACGTATTGACGATGTAGGCGCCGCGCTTCAGGCGGAGGACGGAGCGGCGATTCACCAGGTGGCGGGTCTGCGGCGTCAGGGGCACGTGAAACGTCACGACATCCGAGGAGGTCAGCAGTTCGTCGAGGCACATCGCCGCGTACGGCTCTCCGTGCGGCCCGGCGAAGGGCCCGCCGGCGTCGACGGTGCTGTATGCGACGCGCATGCCGAACGCGCCCGCCCGCGCCGCGACGGCGCGCCCGATCCTTCCCATGCCAACGACGCCGAGTTGCTTGCCGCGCAGGTCCGTGCCGAGCATGAAATCGAGCGCCCAGCCCCTCCATGCGCCCCGCCGCACGAGGCGCTCGCCTTCGGAGACGCGCCGCGTCACGTCGAGAATCAAGCCCCACGTGAAGTCAGCCGTAGCCTCCGTCAGGACGTCCGGCGTGTTCGTGACGACGATTCCGCGGGCCCGGGCGGCGGCGCAGTCGATGTTGTCGTAGCCGACGGCGATGTTCGCCACAATCCGCAGTTCCGGCGCGGCGTCCATGACGGCGGCATCCACGCGGTCGGTCAGCAGGCACATCAGGCCTCGCTTGCCGGACAGTCGCGCATGCAGTTCGGCGGCCGGGATGGCGCCGTCGCCGCGGTAGAGGTCGATTCTGCAGTGCGGCTCGAGCCTCTGGAGCACCGAGTCCGGGATGCGGCGCGTGATGAGAACGCTGGGAAGGGTCATGGCGCTACCGCGACTGATACGCCTGACGGCAGGTCTCCGAACAGAAGTGATGCGTGCCGGACTTGTCGCGCAGCAGCGCCGCCCGCGAGGGAAGCACGAAGGTCCCGCACACCGGGTCGCGCACCATCAGTTCACCCTTGTCGG
>JAPKZP010000154.1 GCA_026393735.1 Acidobacteriota bacterium | reverse complement strand
CCACGTCGCGCTTGGCACGGCCAAGCTCGATTCACAGATCTGGGTCCTCGAGAACTTCCTCCCCGCGAAGGCGGGGACGCCGGCAAAGGCGGGCGCGACGGCTGCGGCAGCAAAGCCAAGGCAGTAGAAGTAACCGCGGTCGTCCGGAGGGCGAGCCATGAAGACACGGGCATCGTCGATGATGGAAGGCGCAGTGTGTGCGATATGTGCAATCTGTGCGAGGTGCGTGCTGGCGGGCGCGTGGGTGCTGGCGGCGGCGCCGCGAGCGCAGACACAGGCCACGCAGGGCGAGGCACAGAAACCCACGACGGCCGACGTGTCCCTCGGCCAGGCGCTGCACCAGGAACAGAACGAAGGCCGCCTCGAGGACGCGATCGCGACCTACAGAAAGGTGCTCGCCGCGGTTGACGTCACGCGCGCGCAGAAGGCGCGGGCGCAGTTCCGCATCGGCGCGTGCTACGAGCGGCTGGGCCTGAGCGAGGCGCGCAAGGCGTACGAGATCGTCGTCTCGGAGTACGGCGATCAGAACGAGTTCGCGGCGCAGGCCAGAGCGCGGCTCGGGGCGATCTCCGCGCTCGCGACGGGCGCGGCGCCGCAGAAGACGCCGGGCGGTCCGACGACGAGACTGCTCTGGAGCAAGCCGGGGTGGACATCGGCCGACCTCTCGCCGGACGGCCGGAGCGTGGCCTTCATCGACGAAGCCAGCATGTGTCTGTGGATTCGCGACATCGCAACGGGCGCCGACCGCCAGCTCACAACGACCACCAAAGACGAGCCCTGGAACTACGCGTCGTATGCCATCTGGTCGCCGGACGCGTCGCGCATCGCGTACAGCTGGTACAAGCTCGACGGTGCCAGTGGCACGGCCGAGATCCGGGTCGTCGATCTGAAATCGGGCGCCATCGCCACCTTTCCGCGGTCCCGGGCCGCGACATCGGCCGAGCCCTCGGACTGGTCACCGGACGGGCGCCGCGTGCTGGTCGTGGTCGGCAGCGAAAAGCTCGCGTGGCTGAACACGGCTGACGGCATGGTCTCTCCCCTCGCGGGCATTCGGGCGCCGCAACTCCGAGCGGCTCGATTGTCGCCAGATGGCCTGACCATCGTGTTCGGCGCGGCGGCGGGCGACGGCCGGACCGACGGCGACATCTTCATCGGGCCGGCTGACGGATCAACCACCTCCGTGCTCCTGGGAGGACCGGGTGATGAATACCCCGTGGCGTGGACACCCGACGGGGCGCGGCTGCTCGTCCGGGGCCAGAGGTCTGGCAGCAGCGGGTTCTGGCTGCTGCGCGTCGAGAAAGGGAAAGCCGTCGGAGATCCTGAGTTCCTGCCTGGAGTCGGGACAGCCCGGTTCCAGGGGCTGTCCAGAGCGGGCGCCATGCTCTACTCGACCGGCGTGAGCCAGACCGACCTCCGCGTCGCCGTCATCGACCTTCGCACGGGGCACACGGGTCCCCCCGACGTGCTTGGCGTCCTGCCAGGCTCCGTTCCCGCCGCGATGGGCGGATGGTCGAAGGACGGCGCGCATCTTGCCTACCTCGCCACGGTGGGGGAGCGGATCATTGTCGTCGT
>JAPKZP010000419.1 GCA_026393735.1 Acidobacteriota bacterium | reverse complement strand
TCGCGGTCACCTGGAATCCGTGAGCCTGCGCCAGTTGAGCCAGCCGGGCCGGGAGTTCCGTTGCTGCCAGCCTCCGCAGCCGGCGCTCGACGTCCGGGTCGGCCTGCCACGGCCCCGTGCGCGTGGCGTCGATCGTCAGCCGGTGCAGCTCGCGCAGGATCCAGGCGTGACGGGTGTGCACGAAGCGCTCCGCCTCCGCCTGCGAGCCCCCGCGCGGGATCGTCACCCTCAGCCCTCCATCGTCGCGGACGCGCAGGATGTAGTGGCGCGCGCGGCGGTGCCGCGCGTACTCGACGGGCAGGGCCCTCCCGTCCACCAGGACGTGCGGGCGTCCGGGCTGGTCCTCGCCACGTAGCGGCAGCCGCAACTGGAGAAGCTCCATACCGCAAGATTGTCATAACCTCTCCCGGAGAAGTTATGACATTCGGCAGTAGCTGCCACTTGTGCAACAACCTCTCCGGGAGAGGTTTCTTCGAGAGGTTCTTCGCTCCCCAATAACCTCTCCGGGAGAGGTTTGTCGCTGGGGCGGGTATGATGAGAGGCGATGCATCACAGCTTCGACCGCTCCATCGCCCGCCGTCACTCGGACAGCACGAAGTGGCATGTCTACGACGAGGACGTGCTGCCGCTCTGGACGGCAGACATGGATTTCGCCGTGCCGGACCCGGTGATCGCCGCGCTGCACGCCCGCGTGGATCACGGCGTCTTCGGATACTGCATCGAGCCGCCCGAGCTGCGCGAGGTCATCGTCGACCGTCTCGATCGGCTCTATGGATGGCGCGTGGCGCCGGAGGCCATCCTGCTGGATATCGGCGTCCTGCAGGCGTTCCGGCACGTGGCGGCCATCACGGCCTCACGCGACCACGGCGTGCTGGTGCAGCCGCCGGTGTACCCGCCCATGTTCGGCACCGCGAAGCACAACGGGTCGATCCATCAGGAAGCCCCGCTCGTGCGCCGGCCGGATGGACGGTACGAGATCGACTTCGACGCCTTCGAGGCGGCCATCACCGGCGACACGCGCATCTTCATCCTGTGCAACCCGCACAACCCGGTCGGCCGCGTGTTCCGTCGGGACGAGCTTGAGCGCATGGCGCAGATCTGCCTGCGGCACGACGTCCTCATCTGCTCGGACGAGATCCACTGCGATCTCGTCTACCCCGGCGCCCGGCACATCCCGATCGCGTCGCTCGACCCGGACATCGCCCACCGCACGGTGACGCTCATGGCCCCGAGCAAGACGTTCAATATCCCCGGCCTCCGGTGCTCCTTCGCCATCGTCACCGACCCGGAGCTGCGTCCGCGGCTCGATGTTGGTTACGGGGGGGACTTCGCCGAAGTCAACAATCTCGGGCTCGTCGCGGCACTCGCGGCGTATCGCGGGGGCCAGCCGTGGCTCGACGACGTCCTCGCGTACCTGCAGGCGAACCGGGACTTCGTGGTCGATTTCGTCCGCCGGGAACTGCCGGGCGTCAGGACCGTGGCGCCGGACGCCACCTACCTCGCGTGGCTCGACTGCCGCGAGAGCCGCGCGGCCGACGATCCTTACCAGTTCTTCCTCGACCGCGCACGTGTCGCGCTCTCGCCGGGCCCGTCGTTTGGGACGGGCGGCAACGGCTTCGTGCGCTTGAATTTCGGGTGCACGCGGGCGACGCTG
>JAPKZP010000718.1 GCA_026393735.1 Acidobacteriota bacterium | reverse complement strand
CTGCTCAGCATGGTGGACGACAACACCGAGGTCGTGGGGATCGACGAAGGGCAGTTTTTCGACGCCGACCTCCCGGCGGTGTGCAACACGCTGGCGAGCCGGGGCAAGCGCGTGATCGTGGCGGGGCTCGACCAGGACTACCTGGGCAAGCCGTTCGAGCCGATGCCGCAGCTGCTGGCCATCGCGGAGTACATCACCAAGACGCTGGCCATCTGCATGGTGTGCGGCAATCCCGCGAACCACACGCAGCGACTCGTCGCCAGCAGCGACCGCCTCCTCCTTGGCGCGCAGGGCACGTACGAAGCCCGGTGCCGCCGGTGCTTCGACCCGACGCTGGCCTCGGGTCCCGAGAAGACGGCCTGACCATTTCGCCCTGGAGCCGGCGTGCGTGACCCGCTCAGCACCCTGCTGTTCCTCTTCGGCGTCGGGTTCCTCGGCGCGAACCTGAGCGTCCTCTACGACTCCGTCCAGTCCTGGCGCCGCCGGAGGCTGGCCATCCTCGTGTGGCCCCCGGCGCGCCCGCGCGTTGCCGCGCTACCCGTCGTCATCTCGGTGGGTCTCGGCGGCCTGATCGTCTGGAAGCTCGTCGTGCTGCAGTGGCCGGTGGACCGGCTCTTCGGCGAGGCCATGATGCTGACCTACTACGGCTACCTGTACCCGCTCAGCCTGCGGATCTGCCGCGGGTTCTACGAGGACGGGATTCGGCTCGATCGGGGCTTCACGCCCTGGCCAGCGATCACGGCGCTCACGTGGCACCAGGACCCCCTGCCGGCGCTCGTCGTCGTGGCGGAGCACCAGCAGCGCGCGGGCCGCCTCACCGTGCCGCCCGAGCATTTCGGCGAGGCGCGGCGGATCCTGCGGGATCGGATAGCAGCCCACGAACTGGTCTTCGACAAGCCCCTGCTCGACCTGGGCGGCCACGATCGGCGTGACGACGCGTGAAGGGACTGAACCGAAAGGGCTCGGGACGAATTTCAGAAACTGCACGCCAGGCAATTACAAAACTGTAATACGCGAGCATCGACGACAGATCTGTAATTGGCGCTGAGCTCCTTGCGAAAACAGTCCCGACCCCTATCGCTTCAGCGGCGGGCGAGCCACTGCAGAAAGCCCAGACCGTGAGGGGCCATGGGGTCGCTCAACCATCCGGGCGGCGTGAGCCAGACGAACGCGAGGATCAGCATCACCATCACGTCGTACTGCCATGACGCACGCTCGTAGGTCCAGAAGATCCCGCGCCAGAGGATGCGCACCGGCAGCGTGACCGCGCGCTTCACCGATCCGGGCTGCGTGACCGGGATGGGCGGCGGCGCCGTGCCGGCCTTGACGGCCTCGAGGTTGCGCCCGACCTTCAGGTCGCGCCACGTGAGGAAGATGCGATCGAAGACCGAGATGACGGAGAGCACGAGGATCACCCACATCACGGCGGCCATGCGGTTGGTGAAGGCGCCGATCATGAACAGGACGATCCGCTCGGGCCGCTCCATGAAGCCGACCTTGCACTTCTCGATGAGCGATTCGGCCCGCGCTCGCGTGTAGCTCGTCATGATGGCGAACATCATCGCCATCGACGTCGTCAAAACGTAGTCCTTGTGGCCGGTGCCGACCTCGTTGTAGATGGCGATGAGGCCGATGAAGAGGGTGATGTCCGAGAAGCGGTCCATCACGGAGTCAAAGAACGCGCCGAACTCGGTGACCCTATCGCGCTCCGAGGCGACCTTGCCGTCGATGTAATCGAACAGGTTGGCGCCGACCATCCACCAGCCGGCGGACATGAAGTGCCCGTGCGCCAACTCCCACGCGGCGACGACGTTGATGAGCACGCCGGTGAGCGTGAGGAGGTTGGGCGAGATCCTCAGCTTGACGCAGGTCCAGATGATGGCGCGCAGCGGGAAGTTGAAGACGAAGCCGATAAAGCCGGTGAAGGTCATCGCTTCCGTATAATCTGGAGTGACGGTCCGGATACAGAGACGGGCCATCTTAGTCCATGCCAATCCAGGACCTCAAGCCTCAGATCGCGCGCCTCCCCGAGCAGCCCGGGGTGTATGTCTTCCTGGGGCGGGGCGGCGACACGCTGTACGTGGGC
>JAPKZP010000782.1 GCA_026393735.1 Acidobacteriota bacterium | reverse complement strand
CATTGCCAGTCATCTGGTGCAGCCCGGCGTATCGCTGTGGGTCTTGTGCGTCAGAAATGCGCCAGCCGGGTGGTTCGAGTTGCGTGAGGAGCCTGGAGCCTCTACCGAGATTGCGTATTTCGGTCTCCTGCCCGAGTTCGTCGGCAAGGGGCTTGGCAAGCACCTGCTGAGCGTCGCAGTGGAACGCGCCTTCGAGCAGGGAGCCCGCCGGATCTGGCTGCACACCTGCACGAAGGACCATCCTGCGGCGCTCACCAACTACCAGCGCCGGGGCTTCCTGCCGTACAGGACAGAGTCAGTGTGATTGGGGTCAGGTCCAAAACACAACCTTCTCCAACCGCCCGGATCCAAGAAATCGGAGAAGGTTGTGTTTTGGACCTGACCCCATTACGCAGTCAGTGGCGGAAGTGGCGGCGCCGGGTGAAGACCATCGCGACACCGTGCGCGTCCGCCGCCGCAATCACTTCCTCGTCACGCACCGAGCCGCCCGGCTGAATGACGGCCGTCGCCCCGGCAGCTACCACCGCGTCGAGACCGTCCCGGAACGGGAAGAACGCGTCGGAGGCTGCAACCGAACCGGCCAGGGACACCCTCGCCCCGTCGGCCTTCATCCGCGCGACGTTGACGGCGTCCACCCGGCTCATCTGCCCGGCCCCCACGGCGAGCGTCCGGTCGTCCGACGTGAAGATCACCGTGTTGGACTTGACGTGCGCGCAGACGCGCCAGGCGAATCGCAGCGCGGTCCACTCGGCCTCGGTGGGCTGGCGCTTCGTCACAACCTCCGGGCCGTCCGGCCGCGGCCACGCCTCACGTGCCTCAATCACGCGGTCCTGCTCCTGGGCGAGCACGCCGCCGAGCGCCGTCCGCAGATCCAGGCGGCCGATGCCTCGCCCCCGGCTGGCTGCCACACCGAAGGCCACCGGTGCGATGACCACGCGCAGGTTCTTCTTCGCGGACAGGATGGCGAGGGCGGATTCGCTGACCGCCGGCGCAATCACAGCCTCGATGAAGGTCGATGCGATGGCGAGCGCCGTCTCGTCGTCCACGCCGCGGTTGCAGCCGACGATGCCGCCGAAGGCCGACAGCGGGTCGGCGTCCCGGGCGCGGACGTACGCCTCCGCGAGGCTGGCGCCCGTCGCCGCGCCGCACGGGTTCGTGTGTTTGATGACGACGGCCGCCGGCTCCGCGAATTCCGATGCGATGCGACACGCCGCGTCCACGTCGAGCAGATTCGTAAACGACAGTTCCTTCCCCTGCAGCACCGCCGGCAGGTCTTCGGCCGCGAGGTCCGACGGGACGTACCACGCGCCGGGCTGATGAGGATTCTCGCCGTACCGGAGCGTCCGGAGCCGGTGCGTGGCGACGAAGAGCCGTGCAGGCAACGCTTGTCGCTGCGCGCTGCGCGCGCACGTCCCGTCCGACACGGTCACGTTTTCGAGCTCGTTCGCGATCGCGGTGTCGTAGCTGGCCGTGTGCGCGAACGCCCTACGCGCCAGATCGAATTTGAGATCCAGAGACGGTCCTCCCGGCTGGTCGTAGGCGTCCAGCACGCGACCGTAATCCTCAGGCGAGGTCACCACGAGCACGTCGTGGAAGTTCTTGGCCGCCGCCCGGATCATCGACGGCCCGCCGATGTCGATGTCCTCGACGAGATCGGCGAAGGTCTTCGACGGATCGGCCGCGGTCTCGCGGAACGGGTACAGGTTGACGGCCACGAGATCGATCGGCGTGATGCCGAAGCGGATCATCGCCTCGCGGTCGCTTGCTTCATGGCGGCGCGCGAGGATGCCGCCGTGGATCATCGGATGCAGCGTCTTCACGCGGCCGTCCATCATCTCGGGCGCGCCGGTGATCTCGGACACCGGCATCACCGGGACGCCCGCGTCCGTCAGGGCACGTGCGGTGCCGCCGGTCGAGACGATGCTGAAGCCGCGGGCAACGAGGCCACGGGCGAATTCCACGACGCCGGACTTGTTGGAGACGCTGATCAACGCACGCATAATGGCTCCCGGGAGGATGAACGGGACGGAACGGATCGGCCGCCGGCGTCCGGCCCCGCGCCGGTCCGCGGCGCCTGAAAGTATATGCCGCCGCGCCGCCTTGACACTCTGCGAAGTCGGCCGGTAACATGCCTAGGCGGTGCTGTAAGGCCAGCACCGTCAACCGCATCAGCGGCTGTGGAACTTCCCCGCCCTCGGACCGGGGATCAGAAAGTCGAGCGGTGCGTCCCGCACCGCCCAGAGGCAAGGCAGGGCAAGAATGCGCATTACAGGCAAGGTGAAGTGGTTCAACAACGCCAAGGGGTATGGATTCATCGAGCGCGAAGGCGGGAGTGACGTCTTCGTGCACT
>JAPKZP010000447.1:4609-6218 GCA_026393735.1 Acidobacteriota bacterium | reverse complement strand
TCGATGCCGAGGAAGAAACGGGACACGATGATGACCTCGCCGTGACATGGATATCACGGCGAGGCCATCGACGCTAGAGGTGAGTGATCAGCGGTCAGTGCCGAGCGCGCTGCCCAGGGAGGTCGGGCGCGGCCTGGTCCCGAGCCAGACGTTGCTGTAGATCGTGCCCGGGATGGACGCCGATTCCGCACCGCTCGTGCCGACCGGCGCGCCTAGGTAGGCGGTGTGAGGGTTCGGCGAGTAGGTGCCCTTCGGCGTCGGAAGTCCGTAGTTGTACAGCTCAGGCCCCGTGACGCCGCCCGTGCGCACCACCAGGCGGAAATCGCTGCCCCAGGTGGCCTTCCAGTGGTACTTCGTCGCCCCGTCCAGCAGGTACACCGAATTGAACCGCGTCGTCGTGTCGGGCTCGTACCTCACGCTCGTGTCGGTCGCGGACCCGTACAACACGCGCCACGTAATCGCGTTGGGCGGCGCGCCGGTCGTGCCACGGTACTGGATATCGACCCGGTACGGGTCGCTGATGAAGTCGCTGGTGCCCTGCTGCATCCCGAAGACCTTGGCCTTGTCGCCCGATGCGTTCGCCTTGAGCCCCTCGACGTCCATCGAGTACTCGCCGGCCGTGACGGTCTGCGGCAACCGGTACCTGATGTTGCTGGTGTTTGCGTCGAGCCGGATCCCCTTCGCGGCGATGAACGTGGTCGAGCCGATGCGCTCACCAACCGTCTCGCCGAAGATCAAGGGATCGTACAGCTCGCCCGGGCGGCTGTAGCCGACCAGCTTCGCCTTGAAGCTGCGTGTGTCCGACCAATCGGAGGTCGTCGTGCCCTGCGTCATGCGCGCGCGCCAATAGAACAGCGTCGTCGGCTGCAGATCCTGGGCGGGCGTGAAGCTGGTCTTGCCGCTGCCCTCCGCCACGCCCGTTGTGCTGGTCGTGACGGCGAACCAGGCGTTGAACTCGCCGGTCAGCGTGAAGTTGGAATTGTCCGAGATCTGGAACTCGTACGTCTTCGTGCCGGACTGATTCGATGTGCCGTTCGACACCGTCAGCGTCGGGCGCAGCGTATCGAGCTGCTGACCGTTCTCCGGCGTATCCGGGGCCGGCTTCGTCAGCGTCGGCGCGACAGGAACGGTGGGCGACGTCGGCGTGGTCGGGGTGCTGGTCTTCTCGCTGCACGCGCCCACGGATGCGGCCACCACGAGGGCCAGACCGATGCTCAGGAATCTCACGATGACTGTTCTCCTCACAACGCGCTTCCGCGCGCCTGTCCGTTGTTACGAGTCTTCCGCCGCTCCAATACGATGATGTTGCGCTGCGACAGCGTCACGCCGCGCGCCTGGCGCGCGGTGCGCAGCATGCTTCCAAGTAACTCGAGCATGGCGCGCTCGGTCGGCGTCCGTCCGGGCGCGTCCATGGCATCGCGGATCACGATTTCGAAGTCCGCGATGTGCATCTCGTGGCTCAATGAAATGAGCGCGCGGCCGTCTGGCAGCGGGACGAGCGAGACGCCCGGCAGGCGCTCGATGACTTTCGTGGACTTGACGACGATCACCGCGCTGCGGCCAAAGTGCGTCAACTCGACCGGCGGGCGCGGAACGAGTTCCGCGGACG
>JAPKZP010000447.1:0-4598 GCA_026393735.1 Acidobacteriota bacterium | reverse complement strand
CGCGGACGACAGTTCCGCAAGGCGGACAATCGATCGGCTCAGGTCGGCGTCAAGGTTCCGCAGCGCCGCCACGACGTCATCCGGCAAGGTGATCGTGACGGGCTGCGCGGGACGCCCGAACTTGGGCGGTCGGCCGCGACGGGACGCCGGCAGGGGCGGTTGGCGCACAGGCAATAGCACATTGTAAATGCGCCGGTTGACGCTTTTCAATTAGATAAATCAGGCAACGGCCCGCATGGTATCCTCCGGCCGCCGGGTGCCTGCACATGGACATCTTCCGCGGTTCTCTCGTGGCGACCGCCATCGTCGCGGCGATCCTGATGACCGCCGGGGTCGCGGGCGTGGCGTCGACCCGTGAGGGGATCGAAAGTGACGTCACCATCGTGGACGGCACGCCGATCGAGCTGATACGGCCCGCGTGGGCGATCACGCCTGTCCCGGGGGTGGTCGTCGTCCATGGGTTCAGCGGCAGCCGCCAGGTCATGTATGGGATCGGGCAGACGCTCGCCCGCAACGGCTTCGCCGCCGCCCTCATCGACCTGCCGGGGCATGGCGCAAACCCGTCGCGCATGGGCAGAACGTCCGGTCCTGGCCGCGCCGCGGGCTTCGATGCCGCCGTGGCATCGGCGATTCGCTGGCTGCGAACACAGCCGGGTGTGGCGGCCGATCGCATCGCGCTGGTCGGGCACTCGATGGGCGCGGCCATCGTCGTCCGCTACGCCACGCTGCACCCGGATGTCGTCGCGACGGTGGCGATCTCCGGCGTGGGCGGGCGCCCCGAGGCATGGCCCGATCGGCCCAGGAACCTGCTGACACTGGCCGGGGGCTGGGAGTTCGGCGCGATCCGGCGAAATGCCGTCGCTGCGGTCCGGGCGTCGCATCCGAACGCCGAGCCCGGACAAACGGTCGGAGATGTCCTGCGCGGGACGGCACGCCGGGTCGTCATCGTGCCCCGCGTCGAACACATCGGTATCATCTTCAGCCGGCAGGCGCTCGACGAACTGGTGACCTGGATACGGGCGTCCACGGGCATGAGCGGAGAGACTCCGCCCACCCCGGCCGTGGCCATGCCGTGGGTGCTGCTCATCTACGCGGGCGTTGCGCTGGGCTTCATTCCGCTCGCCTGGCTGGCATTCGCGTGGAATGCCGAACCGCGGGCCCCGGCGCCGCCCGCCGAGCCCCGCCCCGCCTGGCGCCGGCCGATCCTGCTGGCCGCCAGCGTGGGTGCCGCCGCGCTGGTGGCGCCGGTCCCGCCGGCGGGCTGGCTTCCCCTCATGACGGCCGACTATCTCGTCGGGTTCTTCCTGACGGCGGGCCTCGCGCTACTTGCCGCGACGGCGCTCCAGTACGGGCGCTTCGCCGTGGGCAGCCTCACTCCAGGCCTGGCGTGGCGCACGGCACTGCTCGCCCTGTATGCACTCATCGGCTTTGGCGTCACGGCGCAGTTCACATGGCTCGATTTCCAGCTGGTGGGTGATCGGCAGTGGCTCGTCCTGCTGCTCTTCCCGGTCTGGGTGGTGTATTTCCTGGGCGACGAACTGTGGCACGGCGAACTGACGGGGCAGCGCAGGCTCTGGGCGTATCTCGGCGCGAAGCTGCTCACGGTCGGCGTGCTGCTGGGATCGGCGTTCGTGGGCGGCGCGCCGTTCTTCCTGCTGCTGCTCGCCCCGGCGCTCGTGCCGCTGTTCCTGCTGCACGCGTTCTACTCGTACTGGCTGAACCGCTTCAGCGGAAGCCCGCTGCCGGCGGCGATCATCAACGCGATGGTGTTCGCGTGGGCGATGGCCGCCGTCTTCCCGCTGGTCTGACGCCACGTGCTCGGCCGCCACGTGCTCGGGCCGAAGTACGCAACGCGGCTATCGTAAATGACGAAATCGTAAGCGCGTCCGCCCCACGAACCGCACAGGTGCAGCTGTCGCGAATCGACCTGTGAAATCCGACACGAGCACTCTGGCTCTTGTGAGTTCCAGCGGGCGCTACCGGGCGAACATGCTGCGGACGACAAACCAGACGTTGGCAGGTCGCTCGGCGAGCCGGCGCACGTACCAGGCGAACCAGAAGGATCCGTACGCGACCAGCACGCGCACGTCGGCCCCGTCCTTGACGAGCCGGACCTGCTCGCCGCGCTGGATGCCGTAGAGCATGTGCACCTCGACGTCGCGGGCCGCGAGGCCGGCGCGCTCGGCGTGCGCCCGGATCCGGGCGATCAGCGGAACGTCGTGCGTGCCGAACACCGGGCGGAACCCGTTCTTGCGGGCCAGTCCCTCGAGCATCACCACGGCCAGCTTGAAGAAGTGCTCATCGACATCGGCCTTCTTCGGAAACGCGATCTCCGGGGGCTCCTTGTAGGCGCCCTTTACCAGGCGCACGCCGATCCCCTGCGCGATCAGCGCCTCGAGGTCGCCCATTGTGCGATACAGGTACGCCTGCAGGCAGACACCTGCGCGCGGGAACTCGGCCTTGACGCGCCGCGTCAGTTCCAGAGTGACGTCCACGTAGGACGACTGCTCCATGTCGATCCAGAGGAAGTTGCCGTGCTTGTGGGCGCGTTCAGCCAGGGCCTTGAGGTTCGAGTAGCACTGCTCCCTGTCGAGATCGAGCCCAAGCTGGGTCAGCTTGATCGACGGCTCGCACCGCATGCCCCGCGCCTTGATCTGGTCGAGGACGTCCAGGTAGTGGTGCCGCACATACGTGGCCTCGCTGGCGTCGGTCACGTTCTCGCCCAGGCGCGTGAAGACCGTGTCGATGCCGAGCGGTGCCAGCTCGTCGGCCGCCCGCAACATGTCGGCGAACTCCTCGCCCGGCATGAACCTCCTCGCCGCCCGCTTCACGAACCACAGCTTCGGCCCGCGCGCGCGCATCCAGCGATTCTCCGAAATCGCCAGCAGCACACTTCGCATCACGCCCATGCCCCCAGAATAAGCCAGAATAAGGGGTCGGGACGCATTTCGCAAAACGCCCCTCCCCGATCTCAAAACTGTAACGACCTCAGAGCATCCAGAGGGCGTGAGTCCGAGGATGCTCGGCTGCTCCGCCGAGGCTGAGGTGCCACAGTCATCCCCGAGGAGCAGGAGCCCGGATAACGATTCCGTAAGTACCGCAGGGCGTTTTGCAAAATAAGTCCCGACCCCTTTGGGCGCATTGCAGACCCCACGGACGTCGAGGGCGTGTTCGGTCGTCATGACGCCTCCTCGCACAGCAGCCGGAGCATCTCGCTGATCTGGGGGTACCCCGGGCTGGATTCGGGAATTCGGAGAGGAACTGGGGGCGTGCGGGGGTGGGATCCGGCGTTAGCCGGATCCCATGGACCTACTTACTGCAGCTTGAAGTTGACTGTCACCGTCATCACGATCGGCACCCACTGCGTCACGGCGTCGATCGCCGCCTGATCGAGTCCAGGTATCGACCGCAGGATGCGGGTCTTTGCCACCGTCCCGTCCGTCGCGGTGACGACCTCGAGTATGACGACCCCCTGCACGCCTTTCTCCTTGGCCTCAGGCGGATAGACCGGCGGGACGTCTTTGATCTTCGTCGGCGGCGCGACGTTGCCGTGGACGCGCAACGCGTTCGGCGGAACCGCCGCCCACGGGTTCTGCGCGGCCTTCAGTTTGATCGCCTCATCGCGCAGCCGATCGGCTTCGGCAATCAAGGTCTGCTGCTTGGCCTCGTCCTGCTCCAACGCAGCCTGCGATCGCAGCAGCAGGTTCTTATAGATGAGCGCGTCGACGTAGTCGGGTTTGAGTTGCAGGGCCATGTCGATGGCCTGGAAGCCCTTCGAGAGGCATGCCTGTTTCTCCGGTGCTGCGAGCGTCGTGTCGCGGTACACCCGATCCCAGTAGTGGGCCGCCAAGGTGTAATGCACTTCCGGGTTCTTCGGATCCGCAGCCGCGCGGGTCATCGCACCCTGCACGGCCTTCTCCCACACCGCCAGGTCGAACGGCGGTGGCGCCATGTAGCCCGCGCTCTTCTCGCCAGGCGGTGGCGGCGGAGGGGGCGGCGGCGGAGGTGGCGGTGGAAGCGGCGGCACGGGTTGCACGCCGGGTTTCGTCTGCTGCGACTTCGGATCGACCACAGGCTTGGTCTGCTGCCCGGTCGTCGCCTGATCGCCGTCGGTCTTCGATGGCGCAGGAGGCGGCGGTGGTGGCGTGGACAGCGGTGCGCCGATCTGGACCGGCGAGGCGGGTGCCGCCACCAGTGCCGGTTCGGGCGGCGCCGTCAGCGGGAAAGCCTGGACAACGAACCAGCCCCCCGTCAGGAGCACGGCGAGTGCGACAGCGAACGACGTGACGAGACGCACGCGTGACATGGACGCCTCCCGGACGAGCAACGCCACCCGCTGTGCGAGGTGGCCGTGTTTCAGGAACGCCGAGGCCGGCTGCAGGATGGGCTCGGGGCCTGCTGCCGCCAGCTTGAGCAGGGCTTCGAGATACGGCTTGCGGGCGCCGACAAGGCCGACGACGGCGCGGTCGACGACCTGCTCGACACTGACGTGAATCTGTTCCACCAGCCACCAGATGACGGGATGGAACCAGAAGACCGACAGGATGAGCTCGTCGCCCATCGTGCGGACCCAGTCGCGGCGCTCTACGTGGAGCAGC
>JAPKZP010000803.1 GCA_026393735.1 Acidobacteriota bacterium | reverse complement strand
CGTCATGCTGACGCGCTCGCCTGCCAGCGCGCTGACAGAGCGCGACACGCTCCTGCTCGCGGACGTGCGCAACGCCACGGGTGATCGCGTGTTCGACGACACGCTTCGGCTGGCGCTGGCGGTGAACCTGGAACAGGCACCGTTCCTGCGCATCCTCCCTCAGGATGTGGTTCGCGGCGCGGTGGCCCGGGCGGGCCGCTCACCGGACGAGCGGGTCGTCGGACCGCTCGCGCTGGACGTGTGCCGGCGCGAGGGCGCGGCCGTGATGCTCGCCGCTTCGATTGCGCCGCTCGGATCCCGCTACGCCGTCGGCATCGAGGCCGTCGCGTGCGGGACGGGGGAGGAGATCGGGCGCGCGTTCGAGCAGGCCGAGAGCAAGGAACGCGTGCTGACGGCCCTCGAGCGCGCCGCCACGCGCATTCGAGAGAAACTCGGAGAATCGCGGGCGTCCCTGAGCCTTCATAACGTGCCCCTGGTTCGGGCGACGACGCCGTCACTCGAAGCCCTCCAGGCCCTGACGCTGGGCGATCACTTTCGAGACCACGCGAAGCCGGCCGAGGCGTTCACCTTCTACCGGCAGGCCACGGAACTCGATCCCGCCTTCGCGCTTGCCTGGGCGAGGCGTGGCGCCGCAGCCATCAATGTCGGTGCCCTAGACGACGCGATTCCGGCCTTTCGCAGGGCCTACCTACTGCGCGACCGCGTCAGTCCACCGGAGCGCTTCTACATCGTCGCGCACTACTACCGGGTCGTCGAAGCCGACCCGGAGAAGGCGATCGAAGCCTACCTGGCCTGGAAACAGATGTATCCAGGTTCGGCGATTCCCCCGACGAATCTTGCGTCCACCTACTCCAGCTGGATGGGGCAGTACGACGCGGCGCTCGTCGAAGCGCGCGAGGCCGTGCGCCTCGCGCCAGGCAGTTCACTGGCCTCCACGAATCTCGTCGTCGCGTGCCTGGGGTCGGGTCGGCTCGATGAAGCCGCCGCGGCGCTCACCGCGGCGGAGGGGCGTGGCCAGGACGATCGGCTCACGCGCGGCTACCGGCTGACGCTGGCGCTCGCCACGGACAATCGAGCCGCTCTCGACCTGGAGATGCGTCGGGCGTCCGGCGATCCGATGGCGACGCTGCTCACCGTCCGCCTTCGGGCGCTGGCGGCCACGGCCGGCGGACGCCTGCGCGAGGCGCGGCAGATCTGGGCCGACGCGCTGGCCAGGGCCGGCGAAACGGGATCAGCGGCACTGGTTGCCGCGGTGCGCCTCGACCAGGCCGAGGCCGAGGCGCTCCTGGGAGAACCGCGCGAGGCTCGCGTTGCCGTTGAGGCAGGCCTTGCCGCAGATCGAGGGATTGCGACCCTGCTGTCCGCGGCGATCGTGTTCGACCTTGCGGGCAAGTCCGATCGCGCACGCGCCATTCTGGACGGGGTGGCGCGGCAGGGGGTGGCGGACGCGGTCCTGCGGCGCGTGTGGCTGCCCGTGGCCATGGCGCTGAACGCAGCCAGCCAGGGTCAGATCAACGACGCCCGCCGCATCCTCAACCCGGTGGTTCGTTTCGAGCGGGGCAACGCGTTCAACCTCATCCCGCTTGGCGTGCGCGCCATCATCGAACGATTGGCGCACCGGCCCGGGAACGCGGCTGCGGCGTTCGGCGACCTGGTTCGCCTCCGTGCGCTCCAACCTGTATCACCATGGGTGCCATTCGCGCGGCTGAGCCGTGCGCGTGCGCTTCGGGAGTCGGGCGACCCGGCTGAAAGCCTCGCGGCCTACGACGCGTTCCTCGAGTCCTGGAAGGGCGCCGATTCCGACGCGCCGATCCTCGTCGCGGCGCGGCGCGAGCGTGCCGCTATCGCGCCTCGCTGACGCCTCGCGTCATCTCTCTAGTGACACCGGCGAGACGCGGGATCCCTCCACCGCCCCGT
>JAPKZP010000071.1 GCA_026393735.1 Acidobacteriota bacterium | reverse complement strand
GGCAGGATTGAGCTCACCGTTTCGTATGGCGTGAACGCCCACTCGGCCATGTTCGACTTGGCGAGCACGATCGCCCCGGCCTCTATGATGCGGCGCACCTGAAAGGCGTCCCTGTCGGACACGAACCCCTTCAACACCAGCGACCCGTTGGCGCTCTGGAGACCGATCGTCTCGAAGTTGTCTTTGACGATCGTGGGCACACAATGCAACGGGCCCGTCGGACCGCCCTGCCTGAACCGCTGGTCCAGCAGGTCGGCCTGCGCGAGCGCGTCCGGATTGACGACGACGATGGCGTTGATGGCCGGACCGTTCTTGTCGTAGGCCTCGATGCGCCGCAGATACTCCTGCACGAGCGCGCGGCACGTCAGGGTGCCGGCCTTCATCGCCGCATGGATGCTGGTGATGGTGGCCTCGTCGACACGGAAGGGCGCCGGCGCCTGCCCGATCGGGGTCGATCCGGCGAGGATGACGCTGGCGACAGCAATGGTCAGGATGCGGTTCATCACGCGCGCATCATACGCCAAGCCCGGCTGCACCCAGCCTGAGACTTCCCGCGCCGTGCGTTGCGGGGTGCCACGCGGACGGATACACTCGGAAGACACTTGGCCGCAAGCGGCAGATTACAGTTTTGTCAGTCTGGCGGGGTCGTTTGCATAATTCGTCCCGACCCCTGATGGATCGTCAGATGGACGTTGGCATTCGTATCGACAACCTGCGCAAGGTCTTCACCTCGCCGCCGCCCACGGCGGCGCTCGCACGCGGCGGCCCGATGGGCGGCCAGCGCATGTTCAAGCGGCCCGAGAAGAAGACGTTCGAGGTCGTCGCCCTCGACGGCGTCTCGCTCGAGGTGAGGCCGGGCGAGATCTTCGGCCTCCTCGGGCCGAACGGCGCCGGCAAGTCGACGACGGTCGGCATTCTGACAACGCGCGTCCGCCCGACGTCCGGCCAGGCGTGGATTGGCGGCCACGAGGTGTGGCACGACCGCGTCGCCGTGAAGCGACTCATCGGCGTCGTCCCGCAGAAGCCGAACCTCGACTTCGCGCTGACGGCGCGCGAAATCCTCACCTATCACGCGGCGTACTTCGGCATGCCGGGCGCCGACCGCCACGCGCGCGCGACGGAACTGCTCGATCGCTTCAAGCTGACGGACCGGGCCGACCAGATGGTGCACGGCTTCTCGGGCGGCATGATGCAGCGGCTCTCGATCGCCCGCGCGCTCATGCACGGCCCGCAGATCCTCTTTCTCGACGAGCCGAGCACGGGCCTCGATCCTCAGACGCGCCTGCTGCTCTGGGAGCTCATCCGCGACTTCAACCGCCGCGGGCACACCGTGATGCTGACGACGCACAACATGGAAGAGGCCGACGCGCTCTGCGACCGGCTGGCCATCGTGGATCACGGCCGCGTCATCGCCGTCGGTTCGCCCGACGAGCTGAAGCGGTCGGTGCCGGGCGGCTACGTCGTGCGGCTGACGTTCGATCGCGTCAGCGAGGAACTGAAGCCGCTGCTCGCGCAGATTCCTGGCGTCACGGAGGTGCAGGCGCCGCCGGACGGCGGCCTCGATCTCTACGCCGATCGCGGCGGCACGCTCATCCCCCACATCGTCAGCGCGGCAGGCTCGGCCGGCGCGACGATTCACGACATCCACATCTCCGAGCCGAGCCTCGAGAACCTGTTCCTGCACCACACGGGAAGGAGCCTGCGCGAATGAACCTCGCGGCATTCCTCGCCATGCTGGCGCGCGACGGGCGCGTGGCGCGGCGCAACTTCCTGCCGTTGCTGCTGCAGAACCTCGTGCAGCCCATGCTCTTTGTGTTCGTCTTCGGCCGCGTCATGACGACGAGCGGCATGATGCCCGAGGCCTACAAGAGTCTGCTGCTGCCCGGCATCATCGCGATCTCGATGCTGCTGTCCGGGCTGCAGGCCGTGGCGTTCCCGATGATCGCGGACTTCCAGTTCACGCGCGAGATCGAGGATCGACTGCTGGCGCCCATGGAGATCGAGTGGGTCGCCATTGAGAAGGTCGTGGCGGGCAGCATCCAGGCCCTCATCGCCGGCGGCGTCGTCATCCCGACGGCGATGCTGATCCTCGGGAGCGGCGTGCAGATCAGCTTCGCGCAGCCGTTCGAACTGCTGGCGCTGTCGCTGCTGGTGGCCTCGCTCGCGGCCGCCATCGGGCTCACGCTCGGGTGCTCGCTCGGTCAGGCCCAGATCGGCATCATGTTCAGCCTGATCATCGGGCCGATGATCTTCTTCGGCTGCACCTACTACCCGTGGAGCGCCCTCGCGTCGTTCCCGATCCTGCAGCAGATCGTGCTGCTCAACCCCTTCGTGTACGCGAGCGAAGGTTTTCGCAGCGCGCTGGTGCCGCAGTTCCCGCACCTCTCCGGCTACGTGGTGTTCGGCGGGCTCGTCGGCTTCAACGCGCTGTTCCTGTGGCTCGGCCTCAAGCAGTTCC
>JAPKZP010000578.1 GCA_026393735.1 Acidobacteriota bacterium | reverse complement strand
TACATCTACGGCTACACGCTCAACCGGATCACGCTCTTCGCCCTGATCTTCTCCATCGGCATCCTCGTCGACGATGCGATCGTCGTGGTCGAGAACATCGTGCGCCACGCGCGGCTGGCCACCGGCGGGTCCACCAGCATGGCCGCGCTGGCCGTGAAGGCCGTCGATGAAGTCGGCAACCCGACAATCCTGGCGACGCTCACCGTCATCGCCGCGATTCTGCCCATGGCGTTTGTCGGCGGCCTGATGGGGCCTTACATGCGTCCGATCCCGGTGGGCGCGACCGCCGCGATGCTGTTCTCCCTGGTCGTGGCCTTCATCGCGACGCCATGGGCCTCGACCCGGCTGCTGAAGAAGCCCGGACAGCACGATCACGGCGGCGAAGACCGGCTGACGCGCGGGTACCGCCGCTTCATGTCCCGCCTGGTCGCCGAGCCGCGCCTGCGCACCGTGTTCCTCGTCTCGATCGCCGTCCTGCTGGCGGCCGCCGTCGTGCTGGTGCCGCTGAAGCTCGTCACGGTCAAGATGCTGCCGTTCGACGACAAGAACGAGTTCCAGGTCATCATCAACATGCCTGACGGCACGCCGCTGGAGGAGACCGCGCGCGTCACTGACGCCCTGGCCCGGGAGGCCATGAAGCAGGCCTCGGTCACCAGCGTCCAGAGCTACGTCGGGAGCGCGTCGCCCTACAACTTCAATGGCCTCGTGCGTCACTACTTCATGCGCCGGGCGTCCCACCAGGCCGACCTGCAGGTCAATCTCCTGCACAAGCAGGATCGGAGCGTTCAGAGTCACGAGATCGCCAAGCGGATGCGCAGCGCCCTGACCCCGCTGGCCGTGCAGTTCGGTGCCCGGATCCAAGTGGCGGAGGTTCCACCCGGTCCTCCGGTGCTGCAGACAATCGTGGCCGAAGTGTACGGGCCTGATCCGCAGCGCCGGCTCGACGTCGCCCGTCAGGTGCGCGATATCTTCAGCAAGACCGACGGCGTGGTCGACGTGGACTGGTATGTCGAAACGCCGCAGCGGAAGGTGACGCTGGATATCGATCCGCAGAAGACGATGGCGGCCGGCGTCCCGCCGGCCGCGGTGGCCTCCGTCGTACGCATGGCCGGAGCCGGCGAGGTCGCGGGCATCATCCATGACGAGCGGTCGCGGTCCGACGTCCCGATAGTGCTCCGGCTGCCGCGCGTCGAGCGCGGGTCGATCGACGCATTGCGCGGCGTGCGCGTCATGGGGTCGTCGCCCATTGCCGTCGGCGAGGTGACCACGCTGCGCGAGTCGATGGAGCCGCCGAGCCTTTACCACAAGAACCTCCAGCCGGTCACCTACGTGCTCGGCGACGTCGCCGGACGCTTCGAAAGCCCCGTGTACGCCATTCTCACGATGAACCAGGCACTCGAACGCCTGAAACTGCCCGAAGGGTACCGCTTCGCGATCCACAACGCGTCGCTGCCCGTCGACTCGACCAAGTACGCGATGAAGTGGGACGGCGAGTGGCACATCACCTACGAGGTGTTCCGCGATCTGGGCATTGCCTTCGCCGCGGCCCTGTTGCTCATCTACATCCTGGTCGTCGGCTGGTTCCAGTCCTTCACCACGCCGATCATCATCATGGCGTCCATTCCGTTGTCGCTGGTCGGCATCCTGCCGGCCCACGCGGCGATGGGGGCGTTCTTTACGGCCACGTCGATGATCGGGTTCATCGCCGGGGCCGGCATCGTCGTGCGCAACTCGATCATCCTGGTGGACTTCGTCGAACTGCGAGTACGGGAAGGCATGGCCCTGGAGGAGGCGGTCATCGATGCCGGGGCCGTGCGCTTCAGGCCGATTGCCCTGACCGCGGCTGCCGTCGTGGTGGGTGCGGCGGTCATCCTGTTCGACCCGATCTTCCAGGGCCTGGCCATCTCGCTCATGGCAGGGTCGGTCGCGTCGGTCGTGCTCGCGCCGCTCACCGTGCCGGTCCTGACCTATATGAAGGAGCGGCGCCAGCGGAAGAACGCCGCGGCCACGCCAGCCCCACTCCAGACCGGAGAGGTGACCAGCCGCATGTGGACCTACCCGCCGCGCAACATCCTCGTGGCGGTAGATTTCGGCCCCGCGTCAGCCCGCGCCCTGCGCGTCGCTCACGCCGTCGCCGCGCGCCACGGCTCGACGATCACCGCGCTGCACGCCGAGACCGTTGAGGTGCCCCCGTACTTCACGCACGATCAGTTGAAGGACGTCGAGCGCCATCACACAGCCGCACGGCGGGAGGCAGAAGCGTATCTCGCCACTTTCGTGCGAGAGCACGCGCCCGCAGCGGTGCCAGCCCTGGTTGACGGCCCCGTGGCGTCTGCCGTGCTGGCGGCTGCCGTGCGCACCGACCTGCTCGTCCTCGGCACGCACGGCCGACGCGGCGCCGAGCGCTGGTGGATGGGCTCGTCGGCCGAACGCATCGTCCGTGACACACCCGTCCCGACTATCGTCGTTCGCGCCGATGACCAGCTCACAGACGAAAGCCGGGTGTTCGCCCACCCCGTGGCGGTGGCCGGCCCGGAATTCAGCGGCGAAGCCCGCAGCTATGCCAGCAGCCTGGCCTCCGCCTTTGGCGGCACGCTGGGAGAGAAACCGGTCGCTGACCTCAATGACCTGACGTGTGCGCCCGACGCCACCATCATGGTCGTCGCCGTCGGCCTCCGCCACGGCGAAGGGTGGTTCGGCCACACGGCCGAGCACCTCGTCCGGAACTGCAAGTTGCCCATGTTGTTCGTGCCGAACCGTACTTGACGCCCCGTGAACCGAGGAGCATGACCATGACTGTTGAACGCGCGCTCCGTCTCATCGCCGGCTCATTCATCCTGCTCAGTGTCCTGCTGGGCATGTACGTCCACCCGGCGTTCTACTGGTTCACCGCCTTCGTGGGCCTGAATCTCCTGCAGTCGGGGTTCACGAACTGGTGCCCCATGATGGCAGTCCTTCGGGCATTGGGCGTGAAAGGGTAAACTAGAGGTGGAGATCCCCATGAAGGAAACGCGCTACGGAATGGGCGTCGAGGTGGCACTGCCGTACGAGCAGGCGCTCGAACGGACCATCGAGGCACTCAAGCAGGAAGGCTTCGGCATTCTGACGACGATCGACGTCAAGCAGACGTTGAAGCAGAAGCTCGACAAGGACTTCCGTCAGTACACGATTCTCGGCGCCTGCAACCCGCCGCTGGCATACCGGGCCTTCCAGGCGGAACTCGAAATCGGGCTCCTGCTGCCCTGCAACGTCGCGGTCTACGAACTCGATTCGGCGAGATCCGCCGTCTCGGCCATGGCGCCTATCACGGCACTGGGCATGGTCGGCGGGGCCCCCGAGTTGAAGGACGTGGCTCGCGAAGCCGACGAACGACTGAGACGCGCGCTGACGGCGCTGGCGACCCCGGAGGCGAAGTAGGATGGACTACCTTGGTGTGATTCTGTTCTTTGTCGTCTGGGTCGTGCTGAACACGTGGGTGTTGCCCCGCCTGGGCGTCCAGACGTGAATGAGCGCAAGCTGCGACGTCGAGTCTCGACGTCAGGACCCAAAGAAGGCCGCCTCGCCGGACCAGCCCCGCTGACCGGCGGGTGAAGGGCTACGCCTGCCAGCCGCTGACAACGGCCGCGTAGCGATCGATCATTTCCATGTAGCGCTCACGGTCCGACGACTGTGGGCGCGGCCCTGCGGCCCCGCCGAACTCCGCGATGATCTTCTCCTGTTCGGCGTGGGTCAGGAGCTGGTCCGCCAGCCTGTAGAAGTACTCGTCTTCGATGCGGATGTGCTCGCGGATGAGTTCCACGTAGCCACGCGCGTGATCGGTGAGGTCGGCGCGCGCGCTCCTGTCACCCGCGACCAGGCGAGCCAGATCGGCCTCCATCTTCCGGCAGTACATCCGTCCCGCGTCGTGCTGCGACAACAGGGCGCGGACGACCGTCTGGTCCAGTCCTATGCCGTGGCGCGCCAGCAGCGGGAACAGCACTTCCTCTTCTTTGTCGTGATGGCGGTCGGTGAAGTGCTCGAAAAAGTCCACCACGTCGCGCAGCATCGGCAGCGGCACGTCGGCGCCCGCGTCGATCCGGCGGCACGCGGCGTCGGTGACGTCGAGCATCGCCTTGAAGCCGCGGTGTTCTTCCATCAGGATCTGCAGAAACGTCATTGCGACCTCAGGCTCGGGGCAGGCACAGCGCCGCGGCGCGGATGACGCGCCGGCGACGAATTTCAGGCGCCGCCCACCGGGCGAACGCCACCCAACGGAAACCCGGCAGGATTCGGGGGACAGTCCTCCCTGTTTCAATCGGCGTGCCGGATCGAGCTCCGCGAAGCACGTCGTTGGGTTGATCGCTAAGTGCTCTATTGATGAGGGTTTGCGGTTACTCGATCTGGACCAGGATGGCGTCGGCTACCGCCGGTTCCACGGCCAGTTCCGTCTGGTCGCACATGAAGACCACGCTCGGAAACTGCTGCAGCACGTGAATCGACGCACCCGGGGTGACACCGAGCGCCATCAGGCGGTCCGCCCGATCGCGGTGGTCGCGCGCCACCCGCACGATGTGCCCGCGGGTGCCAGGCTCGATCGACGCGAGGCGCTGGGCCGGACTAGAACGAGACATGCAGCACGTGAAGGACTGTGTTAAGCGCCGCGCCGGTCCCGATGGCAATGACGGTGACAACCCCCAGGATGCCCAGGGCCGGTTTCCACCCTTGCTCTTTGACCATCATCAGGAAATTCGCCACGCACGGCACGAAGAGCGTCATGACCGTGAGCGCGACAACGGCCTGCACGGGTTGGAGGTCCCCGGCCCGGGCCATGCGGAAGAGCCCTGCCGCACCGTAGTCGCGGCGCAGGAAGCCCATCACGAAGACCTCCGTGGTGCGGGCCGGAAGGCCCAGCAGACCCTGCACCAGCGGCTCCAGGCCGCGCGTCATCGCCGCCAGCCAGCCGAGCCGGCTCAGCACGAACAGCAGCGCCGTCCCGACGAGGAACAGCGGCACCGCCTCGCCCAAGTACCATCGGACGCGCAGCACGGTCTTGTAGACGACGTTGCGCATGTGCGGCAGCCGGATGGGCGGCAACTCCATCATGAACTCGGACCGCTCGCCCGGCAGCACCCGCGCCGCCAGGAATCCCACCAGGAACATCTGTGCGAGCACGACGCCGAACAGCGTCATCAGCGCCGCGAACGAGATACCGCCGAGAATGCCGAAGATCGTGGCCAGTTGCGCGGAGCACGGAATCCCGAGCGCCAGCAGGAGCACGGCGATCAGCCGCTCCTTCGGCGTCCCCAGGATCCTCGTGGTCATCGTTGCCATGGTGTCGCACCCGAGGCCCAGCACCATCGGCAGCACGGCCTTGCCGTTCAGGCCCATCGCCCGGAAGATCCGGTCGCTGAAGATCGCCAGCCGGGGGATGTAGCCCGAATCCTCGAGGAAGCCGAAGACCAGGAAGAACGTCGCGACCACCGGCAGCACAATCGCAATGGCGTAGGTCAGGCCCATCGTGATGAGGCCGTACTCACCCACGAGGAAGTCGCGGACGATCGCCCAGGGCACAAACCGGTTGACGAGGAACGCCGCGGCGGGGTTGATGAACTGTTTGAACAGGCCGTTTTCGATCAGGCCCACCAGCGTCTGCGCGCCGAACACGCCGACAATCAGGTACATCACGTACAGCACCAGCGCCAGAATCGGCAGGCCGGTCGCGGGCTCGCGCACCATGCGGCTGAGCCGCTCCTGCACCCGCGCCGCCGATCGCGGCTGCAGCCGGCGAAACTGCACGGCCATGTCATGGGCCCACTTCGCATGATCGCCAGCGTGATCCCCCCTCGGATTCGGCACGGCCGCGTTCGCCAGCACGTCCTTGAGCGCCGCAACGCCCCGTCCCTCGGTCGCGACCGTCTCGACAACCGGAATCCCGAGGGACGCGGCGAGCCCGGCCGCGTCGATATGGACACCGTGCGTCCGCGCCTCGTCGGCCATGTTGAGCACGAGGACCATCGGCAGCTTGAATGCCGCCAACTGGGAGGTGAGCATCAGGCCGCGGCGCAGGTTGCGCGCATCCGCGACCTGGATCACGACGTCGGTCTCCCCGGTCTCGAGGATACGCCGGGTGACCAGTTCGTCTTCGCTGAGGACGCCTTCGACGGCGTTGACGCCAGGGGTGTCCGTGACGTCGCAGACCTCGGCGCCGATCAGGGCACGCCCGAGCGTCAGGGCGACCGTGGTGCCGGGGTAATTGGAGACGACGGCGTACTGTCCGGTGAGCCGGCCGAAGAGGACGCTCTTCCCGACGTTGGCATTGCCGACGAGCGCGAGACGCAAGGGTCGGGCGCGAAGCTTCAGCAGGGGTTCGGTCGCGGACTTGCGGACCGCGACCTGGGCGCACGACATTGGGACAGCCTCAGGCTCCGGCGGGGGAAGGAGCCATATTGAGATTCAATCTCAACATCCCAATGTTATCAGAATCCACCCCGCCTCGTACGAAGAAACGACCCGGCCGCCCGCGCAGGGCGACCGGGTCGAGAGAGTCCGGAAGCGGGCCAGGCGATCCGGCCCGCTGTCGGTCTAGAACTTCACGAACACGCGGGCAAAAAACGTATTGCCCTTGTACGGCCGGACGCCGTAGCCCGTCGTGAGCGTGCCCAGGTAGTCGATCCGCGGCGTATCGGTGCCCGGCAGATTGATCGTCGCATAGTCACTAACGTCCAGCTTCTCGTACCAGTAAGTCAGGCCAAGCCCGATCCTCGCCGAGAAGTCCTGGCGAAGGTCGGCCGTGAACCGCGACCACGTGCTGGTCACGTTGGGCAGCGCCTCGTAGCAGGACGTCAAGCCGGTGGTGCAGGGCTTGGTGTCGCCCGGCGTCAGGATCGAGTTGTTCTGCAGCGCCACGATGCGCGGCCCGCCGTGGATGAACGCGTTGTCCGAGTCGCTGTAGATGTACGCGAACTTGAGGTCGGTCTTCTTCATCGTCACGTCGAAGAACGCGTCGACGTTGGTGACTTTCTCGTCGTTCGTCACCGTCCAGTCACGGTTCGGGTCGGTCCAGCTCTCGTAGGCGCCGGGCACGCCCGAGTACGGGTTGGCCGTGCGGGAGCGCTGGAAGGAGTTGAACTTGTCCTGGCCGGCGTTCACGCCGAACGCGATCGTCTGCGACGGCGTGACCGTGACGCCGACGGTGCCGGAGGTGTTCTTGTTGTTGAGGAGGCCGAAGTAGTGCTCCGGCTCGTCGTACTGGTCCTCGCCGAACGCGTAGGACCCGGTGATGTCAATCATCTGGGTCGGGCTGATCGTCACGAGCAGCGTCCGGCGGTCGCGGGTCCGATCCGCGTCGTCGAACATGCGCGACTGCTCCTGCCCGCCCGCGCCCGTGATCGCTTCCTCTTCGAAGCCCGCACCGGTCCGGCGGCTGCGCTCGACCATGGCGCGGAACGACACGTACTGGTTCCCCATGGTGTCAAACGACGCCTTGATGGTCCGGTCGCTGATCGAGTTGAACGCGCGCGACGTGTGCGCGTAGTCGTCGTCGACGAAGCCGAGGCGCAGCGCCGTGAACGGAATCGGATTGAAGGTCGCTTCCGCGCTGAACGTCTGGCGCTCGGAGGAATGCGACTCGCCCTCGTACAGCGCCGGGGCGACGATGCCCTGTTCCGGCACGCTGTCGAACCGCACGGTGCTGTCCGAGATGAACTCGGGCATCCGGTCGGTGCGATCCGCGTAGCGGTACCGCATGGTCAGGGCGACCCACGGGGCCGGCCGCGAGTTGAAGTTGAGCACGGCGTTCAGGCCGTCCATCTGCGCCTGCGCGGACGAGCGCGGCAGCGACGCGAGGCCGGGGTAGTACGCGTAGGTCGCCGCGTTCGCGATGACGGGGTTGATCGTCCACGCGATCAGCGCGTCGTTCTGCTTCGTCGTGCTGAACGCCACGCTGGCGTTCACCGACGAGTGCGCCGGCAGCTTCGACATCGCGGTGGCGCTGTAGACGTCCAGCGTATTGCTGGGCGGCATCGCGAAGCGGCCGACCGCCGCGGTGTTGCCGTTGCTGTAGCCGCTCGGGTCCCACGGGCCGTTGCCCGTCATGTCGACGGGCTGGCCGTCGTTGTAGTCGGTCCGGCGCACCGCGTTGTCGAAGGTCACCGACGCGATGTGCTGCTTGAACTGGGACCGGTCGTAGGCCAGGCGGATCATGCCGTTGTTGCTGCCCCACTGCATGCCCACGGTGAAGTCATTCGTCCGGTTGTCGAGGGAGATCGGCAGTTCGTAGGCCTCGTTGAACGCAAAGCCCATCCCGAACGGCTGGTTGCCCGACTTGGACGTGCTCTTGAACGCCACGTCGAGGTCGACGTCCGGGGCCACGCCGTACGTCAGGCCGAAGCCGATCGTGTTGCGCTGCGTGCTGATGTCGAAGTCCCTCGCGAGCCCGCGGAAAATCGACGGGTAGGTCAGGACGGTCGGCGCCGTCAACCCGGTGCACGTCGCGGTGGCCGCGAGGCCCGGCGCGCACAGCACGCCGACCGCGGTCTTGTTCTCGACCTGCTGGCGGGCGGCCGTATCCAGCGTCCACACGCCCTTGGAGCTCTCCACCCACGGCGTTTTCGTCATGCCGTCCATGCCGTAGTTGGTCGGAACGCCGTCGAAGAACCCCGAGACCGTGAACTTGCTGTTCGCGAACTCGGCAGTGAGGCGCTGGTCGTCGTAGCCGACGTTCGAGCCGGTGAACGCCCACGCCTGGGTCGCCGTGGTCTTGGCGAAGTCGAAGTTGATGTTCGCGCCGTTCCGCAGATCCTGGTACCGCTGGTACCGGGCCGCGTCTCCGGATGTTGACGTCCCGCGGAACCCGAGGTCCAGCGTGCCGAGCGACGGAGCCGCCGCGGTCGCTGCCGGGGTCGCCGGAGCCGTCGTGGTCGCCTTGTCTGCCTGCGCGAACGCCACCGTCACGGAGGACAGCAGCAGCGCGGCAGTCACTATCATCAGTCT
>JAPKZP010000608.1:2554-7252 GCA_026393735.1 Acidobacteriota bacterium | reverse complement strand
CGACGCCAGGAATCAGCACGATGGAGAATCCGATCGACCGCCGACGCGCAGTGTCGGCGGCAGTGGCCGGCAACGTCCTGGAGTGGTACGACCTGGCGGTCTACGCCTTCGTCGCCACGACGATGGGTGCGAAGTTCTTCCCGGGCGGCGATCAGGCCACCGCGGTGCTGGGCTCGTTCCTGGCGTACGGCCTCGGGTTCGTCGCCCGGCCGCTCGGTGCCATCGTGCTCGGACGGCTCGGCGATACGCACGGGCGTCGCTTCGCGTTGCTCGTGACGATCTTCCTGATGGCGGGCGGCACCGTCATGATTGGTCTGCTGCCGACCTACGACTCGGTCGGTCCGCTGGCGACGATCCTCCTCGTGGTCGCGCGCCTCACGCAGGGGTTCTCGGCGGGAGGCGACTGGGGGTGTTCGACCGCCTTCATCGTCGAGTGGGCGCCCGACGGCCGGCGCGGGTGGTACGGCAGTTTCCAGCAGACCAGCGTCGTCGCGGGCCTCCTGCTCGGATCGGGGGTCGCGGCCGTACTCACCACACTCGTCTCGCCGGCCGCGATGGACGCATGGGGCTGGCGGGTGCCGTTCCTGCTAGGTGCCGTGCTCGGCCCGGTCGGGATGTACATGCGCCGCGCGGTTGAAGAAACGCCGCGGTACCAGGCCGCGGTCGCCACGCCGACGCCCGCTCCTGCAGGCGCACGCCCCTGGCTGCTGGCAGCGCGGGCTTTCGGGTTCACCGTTGTCTGGACGGTGTCGTACTACATCCTGCTCAATTACATGCCCACCTGGGCGCAGCAGCATCTCGGCTTCAGCGCGTCGCGGGCGCTCGGGTCGAACACCATCGGCCTCCTGCTGCTGCTGGTCGCGATCCCGCTCATGGGCCGGCTCTCCGATCGATGGGGACGCAAGCCGCTGCTGCTGACGTGCTGCCTCGCGTTCATTCTGGTACCCTACCCGGTGTTCGGGTACCTCGTCGGTGTCGGCCCGTCCTTCGGCGCACTCGTCACCGTTCAGGTGGGGTTTGCGCTGCTCATCTCCATGTTCTCCGGGCCCGGGCCGGCGGCCATCGCCGAGATCTTTCCGACCCGGCAGCGCTCCACGTGGATGACCACGGGCTACGCGTTCGCGGTCACGATCTTCGGGGGATTCGCGCCGTTCATCTCGGTCTGGCTGATTCAGCGGTTCGCGTCGCCGACCGTGCATTCCTTCTACCTGATGGCGGCCGCCGTCGTCTCGGCAGCCGTGATAGCCACGATGCCGGAGACGGCCTTCGACGAACTGCGGTGAGCGACGATGCTGATCGAATTCCGCGGACAACGCGTGATTGTGGCCGGGGCGGCGCGGGGCATCGGCCGCGCGATTGCGGCGGCGTTTGCCGCCGAAGGCGCGGACGTGCTGGCGTGTGACATCCTGGCCGGCGAGGTGGCGACGGCGGCGGTACGATCACGGCCCTTCGCGTGGACGTGACGGACGAGGCCTCCGTCGCAGCCATTGTGGATCGAGCCGAGACCGGCACGGGACGCGTGGACGTGCTCGTCTACGTGGCGGGCGGCGTACTCGGCCAGAGACCGCGGCCCGTTGAGGACGTCGGGGTGGAGGACTTCCGCAGCCTGGTGGGCGTGAATCTCACGGGCGCCTTCATCTTCGCGAAGGCGGTGGCGCCCGGCATGAAGCGCGCCGGCACGGGCCGCATCGTCACGATTTCGAGCCGAGCCGGCCTGGCCACCAGCCTCACCGGAATCCAGGGGTATGCCGCGTCGAAGCACGGTCAAGTCGGCCTCGTGAAGCAGCTCGCGCAGGAGCTCGGGCCCTGGGGCATCACGGTGAACTCGGTGGCGCCGGGGTTCATGGCCACCAGCCCCGACTACCAGCGGCAGTGGGACGAGTACCCGGAGGAGTTCAAGCGCCGGTTTCTCGATCGCGTGGCGATGCGCCGGATGGGCAAGCCGGACGACATCGCGCATGCTGTGCTGTTTCTCGCGTCCCGGTACGCCTCGTGGATCACCGGGCAGACGCTGCTCGTCAACGGTTCGCCCCTGGCGTGATCCTGTCCATCAAGGAATCAGTGATGTCTGTAACCGCACCCTCGCTCGAACCGTGGCAATGGCCCGAGGAGCACTGGCGTCAGCTTGTGGCGCAGGTCCGCGCGGGGCGGCCGCTCCGGCCGTCCGTCTGGCCTGGCGGCGCGCGGTGTGCCGTCGCACTGTCGTTCGACGCCGACCACGAAACCAACGAGCTGCGCGACGGCGGCAAGTCGATCGGGCGCCTCGCGTGGGGCCAGTACGGATCGCGGGTGGGCGTGCCGCGCATCCTGGAAGTCCTGCGCCGTCACAACGTACCGGCCACGTTCTTCATCCCGGCCGTGGCGGCACTGATCCATCCAGACGAGCCGCGGCGCGTGGTTGATGCCGGCCACGAGGTCGCCATCCACGGCTGGATCCACGAACTGAACTCGGCACTGCCGGGGCCTGTCGAGCGGGACTTGCTCCTGCGTTCCGCGGACACCATCGAGCGGCTGTCGGGCCGGCGGCCCGTCGGGCTGCGCACCCCGTCGTGGGATTTCAGCCCGGACACGCTGGCGATCGAGATGGAGATGGGCCTGCTGTACGACTCGTCGCTGATGGCGGACGAGGACTGCTACGAGTTGCTGCTCGCGGGCGGGCCGTCCGGTGTCGTCGAGTTGCCCGTGGAGTGGGTGCGCGACGATGCCGCGTACTTCATCATGCACCGGTTCCAGTCGCTGCGGCCGTACATGCCGCCGACAGGCGTCTTCGACATCTTCCGTCGCGAACTGGACGCGGCGTGGGAGGCGGGCGGTCTCTTTCAGCTGACCATGCACCCGCACGTGATCGGTTATCGGTCGCGCATCTGGATCCTCGAGGAGTTGATCCGCCATGCCGTCGCGAAGACCGACGTGTGGTTCGCGACGCACGAGCAGGTCGTGCGCCACGCGGTTGCGCACGCCGCGGAGGGAGGCGGGGCATGAGCCGGGTGGCGATTGTCACGGGCGGAGCGAGGGGGATCGGCCGGGCATGCGCCCATGGACTGGCCGAGACCGGCTACGACGTCGCGCTTGTCGACCTGCTGGTGCCCGAGATGGAGCGAACCGCCGGGGAAATCCGCGAGCGGGGGAGGCGCGCCCTGGTGTTCGAGGGCGACGTCGCCGACTTCGAGCGCGCGCACACCATCGTCGGCGATGTGCGGACGGCCTGGGGACGGGTCGACTTCCTCCTCAACAACGCCGGCGGGCCGAATCCGCTTGGCATCCTCGAGATTCGCGAGGCGGACTTCGACCGAACGATTGCCGTCAATCTCAAGAGCTGCTTCAACTTCATTCACGCCGTCGCGCCCGTCATGCTGGCGCAGGAAACCGGAGGCCGCATCGCGAACATGTCGTCGCTGAACGCGATATCCGGAGGCGTGACGAGCGCCGTCAGCAAACATGCGTACGCCGCCGCGAAGGCCGGCATCATCGGCCTGACGCGCTCGCTGGCGAAGGAGCTGGGGCCGACGGTGATGGTGAACGCCATCTGCCCCGGCGTCATCAAGACGGAACTGGGCAACAGCCTGACGAGGAGCCGGGAGCCTGAACTGGTGAAGGGGATTGCGCTCGGGCGGCTGGGCTCGCCGGCCGACGTCGCCCAGTTGGTCGTGTTCCTGGCCACCGCGGAGCCGTGCTTCATCACCGGACAGCACTTCGTGGTGGACGGGTTTCAGTGGTGCTGCTGACGGAGCGTCTCAACACAGGGAGGCGCAAGAACGAAGGAGGCAGACCTGGCGGGATAGGGCATCTCCGCCAGGTCCGCCGGGAACGCTACGGCTGAGGATTGAACTTCGCGTCGCCGAATCCCAGAATCGGGAAGAAGATGATCCCGAGCACGGCCAACCCGACGCCGAACCCCGCGCCCTTTCCGAAATTCTTGGCCAGCGCGATCAACACCAGGATCCCGATGATGATGTTGACGAAGGGGATCAGCAGCAGCAGGATCCACCACAGCGGTTTGCCGGCGATCTTGAGCATCACGATGATGTTGTAGATCGGGACGATTGCCGCCCAGCCAGGTTCGCCGGCCTTGGTGAAGACCTTCCAGACCGACGCGATCACGACGACCACGACTGCGAGCCAGACCAGCGACATCACGATGCCGATCCCGGCGCCGGCCGTAGAAACGGCCTGCTCCTCTTGCGCGGCGGCCATCAAGGCCGTCAAGAACATCGTCATTCTTTCTCCTTTGCTGAGTGTGTGGGTATTCCGGGTGCGATTAGCGTATCCCGCTGCCGCGCGCCGGGCAAGGAGAAACATCGGAGCATCGTCGGCCCGACGTTCGTCGGGCGCGTCGGCGGCAGGTGGAGGGCTCGAACGACAAAATCAGCGGCGCGGCCCGTACCCGTCCGCGTATCCCTGCCGGAAGCCTTCGCGATAGCCGGCCTGGTACTGGTCGCGCGGGCCCAACTCGCTGCGATAACCCGCATCGGCCTGTTCGAGCTCCCGCTGGCCTTCGAGGTCCCACACCCCTCGCTGGTCGCGGTCTTCGCGACCCGCCAGACGCCCGTCGTTGAGGCCGCGGTCGCGTCCGGCCTCGAACGCTCGCGTCAGCACCGGCAGTGTGTCGCGTGACCAGAGTTCGTCTTCGGTCAGCACGCCGTCGCGATTGAGGTCGAGCTGGGTGAAGGCGCGCGTCCACTCCTGCGACGTCACCTT
>JAPKZP010000608.1:0-2463 GCA_026393735.1 Acidobacteriota bacterium | reverse complement strand
AACGCGAAGACGTTCGCAATGTCGGCTCCTTGGACTACGCGCACTTCGTCGCCCGACAGTATGCCGTCGCCGTTACGATCCTGTTGGCGGAACGACTGGTCGCTGCCTTGCCACTCGGCCCGCGAGATGACGCCGTCGCGATTGCGATCCATGGCGCGGAAGCGCATCTGATCCTGCCCCGTCGTCGTCGTCGGCAGCAGCAGCGTGGCTATCAGCACCGTTCCCGACAGCGCGATCCGGCATAGTGTGCTTTTCATGGCCTTGTCCTCAAAGCGTGTGCGGCGCGTGTCCTCGACTGAGCCGGCCGCATCAGTCGTACAACGTCGCCGAGGCAGCCTCGGCCGATGTGGCTGCGGAGTGTCGCGGACCCGAGCCGGGGACCTGGTGAATCGCATTCTCGACGGCTCGCCCGTGCGCGCCCACCGTTGGTCAGCACGATAGCGGATCGGCTGGCACGTTGACTGTCCGGTATTGAACAGCTCTCAGCGCACGGGCTGGGGGTGTATAGCCGTTTCGGCGGCCAGGCCGACGGGCCGAACGGCGGGATTCTGCCCCGGTTGCCCTTACGCGGGTTCGGCTCTTTGAAGGGACTTGACCCCTCTGTCGGGGCGGGCTGGGTGTTCCGGCGAGCGGCGTAGTGTCATGGCGTCCCCACACGGAAGCCTCCATCAGTGGCAGCATGATTTCGGCCTGACGTTGCGCGTCGCGTGAGGTAGAGTCGCAATCGGCAAGTATGGTCGGGCCGGAAACTGGAGGAGGGTTCCCGGATGTCGAGAGGATTCGGTCGGCCGCTGAGCCGGAACAGGGCAAGCGACTCGGACCCTGCGCCATGTCACTGCAGGAGGCAGGTCATGAGAACCGCTGCGTTTCTTCTGGCGATGCTGATCGCCGCGGCCCTGCCTCTGCACGCCGCGCCGCCGGGCGCGCCGGCCGCTGCTGGCGGAGCGACAGTCCGCAGCAGAATTGACAACTCCACTGTCCCGGCCGGAGCGGACGGCATCCTGAGGGCGGCGATCTCACGCGAGGCCGGCCGGCTCGCCGGCGAGCGCCGCGACTTCAAGGGCTTCAAGCGGGCCTTCAGCGGACAGGCGTCCGGCGGGGCGCACCGCAGCTGGATGAGTCGGCACGCTGTGTTGGTAGGCACGATCGTGGGCGCGGTCGGCGGCGCGGCGATCGTCGGGGCGGCAGTGGATCCCGAAGCCAGCTTCATCGGCTTCTTTGGAGGCGGCGCGGCCGGTGCACTCGTCGGCTTCGCCGCCACCCGATAGGCCGGAGACTGCTCTCGGCGGCTCGGCCGACGATTCCGTCAATTGAAGTGCCGCTTGGCGAAAGCGGCAGCTGTCGGATTCTGTCCGGGCGTACAATCAGGTGCCGTTGGCGAACCCCGACCCGTTCCCATGCCGGCCTGCAGCACTGAACGCGGAGGTATAGACGGTGCGCGACCCCTATCGTGAACTCGCTCCGCTATACGACTTAATGGCTGCCGACACGGGGATTCAGGCCATCTATGCCGAGTTCCAGGCGTCGATCCGTGAGGCGCTGAAGTCACATCACGTCGGCCCGCGCGTGGTTGTCGATCTCGCCTGCGGGACGGGCAACACCACCGTGCCGTGGGTGGCCGGCTCCCGGAGAACGGTCATCGGCGTGGACCGGTCCGAGGGCATGCTCCGTGTCGCCCGACGCAAGTCGGCGCGCGTGCGCTGGGTGCGTCAGGATCTCGAGCGCCTCCGGCTCGACATGCAGGCGGACGTCGTCACGTGCCACTTCGATGCCCTGAACCACGTGCTCGGGGCCGATGACCTCCAGCGCGTGTTCGTCAACGTCGCGCGCCTCCTTCGTCCCGGCGGGCTGTTCCAGTTCGATCTGAACACGCTGTACTTCTTGCGCTGGCTGAGCACGAGCGAGAAGCTGTTCCGGGTGGGACCGCACGCGTTCACCGCCTACAACGCGTTCGACTCGAAGAGCGGCGTGGCGACGTTTCACCAGCTGTGGTTCGTGAAGCAGGGCCGCCTCTTCCGGAAGGTCGAGGTCTCGGTGCGCGAGCGGGCGTTCGACGACGCGGACATTCGCCTGATGCTGCGCGCTGCGGGGCTCCGGCTCGAACGCGTCACCGTGCAGCGACGACTGAATGGGCGGCCGGTGCGGAAGGTCTATCTGGCGGCGAAGCCGCGATAAGGCCGGCTTGTCACTTAGGGTGGCATCCCCACACGGAAGCGGGTCAGCATGGACCCTCTTACGGGAGGTCGTGCTGCGTCCCGCGTGAGGCGCCAGTGATAGGCTGTTAATCTGGGGGAGGGGATGGCTCAGAAACGATCGTCGGACGTGCGGCTCGCGGTGAACGAAAAGGACGCCGGCTGGGCTCCGGGTTTCGCGCCCCGGAGCCCCCGACGAGCCTTGGGGACCTCTACCGGACGAAATGGTACGGCTGGGTGATAACACCGAGGTTGATAGATGTCGCATGGG
>JAPKZP010000519.1 GCA_026393735.1 Acidobacteriota bacterium | reverse complement strand
TGGGTGGAAAGCGCCACGACCGGACTCGGGCGCGTGCCTGCAGCCGACGTCGCCACGACCATGGCTGCCATCACCAGAGACCGGGGTCCTCTCACTATCGACCGGGCCGGCGGCGGACTCATCGCCTGGCCGAACGGTCAGCTGCCGTACTTCGCCGGCGGGTACGTTTACGAGGACCTTGCGAACGCAACGTCGCAGGAGCGCGTAGGCACCCTGCTCGACAAGCCGGCGCGGCGCCTGCCCTACACGGGTACGACAGCGTTTCACGGCGTGTTCAACCGGGAAGCGATCGACGTCTGGCGTGAGACCGCCTCGCTGAGATCTCACTCAGGCGAGGCGATGCCCTCCCGGGTGCGCCGGGTCAGCGCCGACGGATTCACCGTCACGGCTCCGCGCTTCACGTCCAGCGCCACGAGTGGCGGCACAAGGAATCAGCCGGAGAGCCTCGTGTACACCTCCAGCGGCCCGCACCGCTTTCCCGACATCCGGCGCGTCGATCTCCGCACCGGGCGCACGACGCGGGTGGTCACCCGCGTCGCTGGCGACGCGATCACCGTGTCGGGCGACTGGATCTACTTCGATCAGATCGAGTTCGCAGGCGCCGTGTCCCGGTACGCGGACCTGTACGCCGCAAACCTCGTTTCCGGCCGTACAGTCCGCCGCTCGCACGGGCAACGGCTGAGCGATGCGGACATCAGCCCGCGCGGCGACACGATGGTTGCCGTCCGTTCGAGCCTCGGGCGCAGGGAACTGGGCGTGTGGCCGGTCACCCGCGCAGCCGACGGCTCGCCGACGCTCGCCGACGCGCCGTCACGGGTCGTGCAGCAACCTGACTGCGCATTCGCCACACCTCGCTGGTCTCCGGACGCGTCGCGCATCGTCGCCGTCCGGCACTGCTCAGGCGAGCTGCCCGGAACGAGGCACCTCAGGCTCGCAACCTGACGCCGACGTGGACGCCAGATGGACGGCGCATCGTGTTCGCGTCGGATCGGGACGGGGGGCGATTCCGCCTGTATGCGGCCGGCGTCACAGCCGCATCTGCCGCCAGCCCGTCAGCGCCTGAACCCCTGCTCGATGTTCCTGGCGGCGCCATGTGGCCGGAAATCTCCGCCGACGGAGCGTCGATCGCATTCGTCAGCGCACACGGCGGCGGCTTCGACGTGTACGAGGCTCCGTTCAACGCCTCAGCCGCTTCGGCCGGTGCGCCAGTGGAGCCCTGGCCGGCAGGCAGCGGCGCTCGGCGCTCCGCCCATCAAGGCGTCGGAGACCCCGGCGATCCGCTCAGCAAGGCTCCCGGCGACGAGGGTGCACCGTACTCGCCGTGGCAGACCCTCTGGCCGCGCGCGTGGACGCCGCTCCTCATCTCGGATGGCAGCGGAGTTCAGGCGGGCGCCCGTGTCAGCGGGTCCGACGTACTGGGCTACCACGCCTACGCGATCGAGGCCCTCTGGAGGCTCACCAGTCCAACTCCCGCGGCTTCCGTCAGCGCAGGCCGGCCCGATTGGAGCGCGTCCTACGTCTACGCGCGCTGGCGGCCGTCGCTGCTGGTGGCGCTGAGCGACGCGATCGATGCGTACCAGCTCCACGACGCCGCCACGGGGACGACCGTGAACGTCGACGAAGAGCAGCGCGAAGTATTCGCGGGCATGGTCGTGCCATGGCGTCGCATCCGCACATCCAGCGATCTGCTGCTCGGCGTGGATCTGAGCGGCCGACGTTCGCTGAACGGCTCCAATCCAGCGCTCCGGAGGCGCAACGCCGTCCGGGCGGCATGGACCGTCACGACCGCCCATCTGTTCGGGTACTCGATCAGTCCTGAGCGCGGGACGCGGACCACGGTGACGAGTGAACACGTGAGCCCGTTGCTCGGGGCGGATGGGCAGGCCGTATCGACCACGTGTGACGCCCGCGTCTACGCACCCGGATTCGGCGGGCACCACGTGCTTGCGTTCCGAGTCGCCGCGGGAGCGGGAACCGGCGATCCCCGGAGCCGGAGGGTCTTCAGCCTCGGCGGATCCTCTCTGCCGGCGTCACCGTTCTCGTTCGGCCGGCAGGCGCTGGGGCTCCTGCGCGGCCTCGACGCGGACACTCTGACCGGCCTGTCCATCGGCGTCGCCAACGCCGACTACCGATTCCCACTCTCGCGCATCGAACGAGGCGTCGGACAGTGGCCGGTCTTTCTCAAGACGTTGCACGGCGCCGTGTTCGCCGATGTCGGAAGCACTGGCCGTTCACTCGACAGCCTTGGCGAGGCGGCCTGGTCCGTGGGTGCCGAACTGGCGTCCGACCTGACGATCGGCTACTCGTGGGGTCTGACCCTGGCGGGTGGCGTGGCGTGGTCCCACGACCCGACGAGGGCCGGCACGCAGAGCCACGCCACGGCCTTCATCCGTACCGGCTACGCGTTCTGAATCGCCCGGACTGGACGCGTCCGGCGCGAAGCCCTTTGCGCTAAGATGCTGCGATGGCATCCGGACTTCCCTATCATCCGCAACCCCCCTTCACGTTCGGCGCGCTCGAGCAGGGCGCCGCGCCGTATGCCGGTGCTCGCGCCGTCGTGCTGCCCGTGCCGTTCGAACGCACGACGTCGTACGTGCCGGGAACCAAGAACGGTCCCCGTGAGATCATCGCCGCGTCGAGCCAGGTAGAGCTCTACGACGAGGAACTCGGACGGGAGATCTGCGACGTCGGCATCCACACCTTGCCCGGCATGGAATCGCCCTTCGCCGAGACCGCCGACGCCCTCGCGGAGATGCGACGCGTCGCCTCGTGGCTTGCGCACGACGACAAGTTCTTCGTGGCACTCGGTGGCGAGCATGCGCTGACGGCGCCGCTCGTCGCCGGCGTGGCGGAACGACACCCGGGTCTCAGCGTCCTGCAGATCGACGCCCACGCGGACCTGCGGGACAGCTACATGGGCAATCCGTTCAGCCATGCCAGCGCCATGCGCCGCGTCCTCGAGCACGCGCCATGCGTGCAGGTCGGCATCCGGAACCTCTCGGCGCCCGAAGCCGATGCCATCCCGCGGCTGAACACGACGGTGTTCTACGACTGGAACATGCGTCACGATCCGGACTGGATTGCCCGTGTCGTGGACGCGCTGGGCGAGCAGGTCTACGTCACGATCGATCTGGACGGGCTCGATCCGGCGGTGATGCCCGCCGTCGGCACGCCGGAGCCGGGCGGCCTGAGCTGGCGGGAGTTGGTGACGCTCCTCAAACGGGTGATGCAGGTGCGAACGGTCGTGGCCGCCGACGTCGTCGAACTGTGCCCCATTCCCGGGTTTGTTGCCCCGAACTTTTTGGCCGCTCGGCTGGTGTACAAGCTGATCGGCTACCGTTTCTGTCTTCGCTGAAACGGCGAGGGCCCGGGAGCAAACTCCCGGGCCCTCGATCGAGCCTCGATGCCATGTCTGCCGCGAAGGCTACCGGCTGGCGACATCCAGCGGCCCGCTTGATTCCATCTCGCGGCGGGCGAGCGGCGCGTACGGCGATTGCGGGTACTCGTCGGCTACCCGCTTGAAGGTCTTCTTCGCTTCGTCGGTCTTCCCGGCCAGGCGGTACGCACGGGCCAACTGCATGAGAATCCCGTCGGCCGGCGCGTCGTCCGCGTTCAATGCCGACACTTCCTTGTAGGACGCAATCGCCTGATCGAACTGCCCGGCGGCAACCTGCGCGTCGGCGATCCCAAGCTTCGCCATTACCCGGTAGATGCCCGTCCCCTTGGCAGCCACTTCCTGGTAGCGCTGGATACCTTCCGCTGTCTTGCCAAGGGCCACGAGCGCCGACGCCGCGCGGTAGCGCGCCATGATACCGGCATCGGCCGCCGGGTAGGCATCAGCGACGGCCATCAGCTTGGGCAACGCGGCTTCCAGCCTGGCCTTGTCGGTCGGAAACGTGCCTGCGGGCTGGGTGGGGGCCTTCCCCGCCTCGGCTGCAGTCGGAGCCACCACCTGCGCTTCCGCCACGCTCATGGCCTCGGCCAGACTGCCTGCCGCCTTGGCGGCGGCCGACTGGCGATAGGCCACGGTCCCCGCGACCCCGACCGCCAGCAGGAGCAGCGCGAACCCGCCGTAGATGACTAGATTGCGGTTCGCTTCGTACCAGTCCTTGACGCCGATGACCCAGGTCTCGAATTCGTTCTCTTTCAGGTGATGCCGTTCCGTTGCCTTCATGCTGCTCCCCTCGAAGATGGTGCCCCTGGCCCGACTCGAACGGGCGGCCTACGGTTTAGGAAACCGTTGCTCTATCC
>JAPKZP010000808.1 GCA_026393735.1 Acidobacteriota bacterium | reverse complement strand
CCCAGTTCGCCCGCTGCATGCTGAACCTGCTGCGCATCGTCCAAGACGAGCGGCCGGAACTGGCCCGCGACTTCGACGCGGCCACGCTCGCGCGGCTGCTGATGACGCTGGTAAGCGATGCCGTGCCCTACACGATCCGCGCCCGCCGCGCCGAGATGGCCAACTGGGGCATCATGGGGATCGCCCACCTGCTGCACCTGGGCCGGTTCCTCCACGAATTCAAGGCGATGGGCTACTTCAACCGCGAGGCCTGGCGGCTCTGGAATGCGAACATGATCCAGCACCGGACGCTGGACGGGGAGAACATCGAGTCGTGGGACGACGGGCACAACTGGATCGACATCGGGTTCGGCCTGGACAGCGTGCCCTACGCGCGGCTGCCCGCGGGGACGGACGATCTGGATCGGGGTCTCTTCTGGGACCAGGTCCGCGTCGACGCGCGCAGCAAGCTGGTCCACGTCTCCCCGGGCGGCAACTACTGGCCGTCGTGGGAGGCGGAGCCGCGCGGCGGCCGCAATACGTTGCGCGACCGCCCGCGCCTCGATCCGGCCAACCGTTACCCGTTCGACCTGATCGATCAGGAACCGGAGGTGAGAAACCGGCTGCACACGATATTGAACGGCGGCCGGCCTACAGATGCCCGCCCGCCCGACGCGTGCTCGGATCTCTCGCCCTACGCGGGGATGGCCTACCTGCGCGGAGGCTGGCAGCCGGACGCGGATTACCTGCTGCTGCAGAACTTCCGGGATCGCTGCCAGACGCAGGACGATTGCTCGCGCACGATGTACTCCCTTTCCAAATCCGAGCGCATCCTGGTCGAGGCGCATGGACTGGTGGTCGATCGCAAGCCGGACAACCGCTACTGCGGACGGCCGCTCACCGGGGGCAAGACGGAGTACTGCGGCCAGGCCGGGCGCCACGTCTCGGGCGACCGCTTTCACACATCGGCGCAGTTCGACTTCGTCGAGGCGACGCAGGACGCGCCGTACGCCCTGCACCGGCGGTCGTACCCCGATGCCTACGGGCTGTACCGCCAGGCGCTGGGCGCGGACGACCCCGAGCCGATCCGCGACGTGACCGTGCGGCGCCAGGTCTTCGGCGTGCGGGGGAGCGGGCTGTGGCTCGTGTGCGACCGCGTGGAGAGCCGCGGCGCGCAGGAACACGAGTACACGCAGTTCTTCACCCTGCCGGTCCGCATCGCGGCGGCGGGCTTCGCCGACCGGGTGCGGCTGCTGGCGGCGGCGGGGACGCCGCTGGTCGCGGCCGACGAGCGGGCGGGTAGCATCCGGACGGCCAGCCCGGGTTTCGAGAATGTATCGGTGCACTGCTTCGCCCCTGCGGCGCTCAAGTTTGCGCACGTGCTGAACGCGAAGCGGGAACACGCGCCGCTGCCGAAGACGCCGCTCGAAACGATCCAGGCGGCGCTGAAGGCCGGGCGGACGCCGGAGACCGTGATGAAGAAACCCGCGCTGCAACCGGTCTCCGTCCGCTGGACCGGCACGGGGAACCAGGTGTTCGTGACCGCGCTCTGCTCCAGTCCGGCCGCCGTGGATGCCTCGAAGCCGGCAGTGACCGACGCACGCGAGATCGGGGAACTCCGGGGCGCGGACGGCGTGATGGGCTGCCGCGTGGCGACCCGCACCGGCGACGAGGCATGGTTCCAGAGCGGCCCGCAGGCCGCGAACCGCCTCGCCTGCGGCCCGGTGCGCGCCATGGCGGAATCGTTGCTGGTCGTGCGGCGCGCCGGCGGTGGCACGGGCGGCCTCGTCCTCGGCTGCACCGCGCTCGCGGTCGGGGGGAAGGCGGCGGTCGTCCCCGGGGGCGATTTCGAGTTCACGCTCGATGCGTCCGGTGTCCTCCATCCCCTGCAGTCGATCCGCCGTCCGATCGACACGGTGCGCATCCTGCCGGACGAGGACGTCTTCACCGACCGGGTGCAGGTCGCGTTCGAGCTGCCGGAGGCGAAGGCCGGCGACGTCGAATTGCGTTACACGCTTGACGGAAGCGATCCCACGCTGGCATCGCCGCTCTTCACGGGTGCCTTCGCGCTCGAGCAGACGACGATGGTCAAGGTGCGCCCCTTCCGCAAGGGGCTGAAGGAAACGCCGTGGAACTTCCGCGGCACGGACGCCGGCCGGACGGTTGCCGCCATCTTCCGCAAGCGTGCCCCGCTGCCGGCCGCGGCGTCCGGCGGCTCGGAACCGGGCCTGCGGTTCGAGTACTTCGAGGGCGACTGGCCGAGGCTCTTCAGCTATGCGGGGTACCCCGGCGTGCTGGAGCCGAAGAAGTCGGGCACGGTTGCCGCGCTGCTGGACGCGGACGAGTTGGCGAAGGTGCGCGGCACCGATCGCGCGTTCGCCGTGCGCTACGAGGGCTTCGTGCAGATCCCCGCCGCCGGCGTCTACACCTTCCATGCCCCGGCGCATTTCCTCACGCCGACGATGGACGCGGGCTACGACCTGCGCGTGTTCGTGGACGGCGAGGAGTGGGGCCTGCGGCCCGCGCTCCATGCGGAGAACACCTGGAGCGTGCCGCTGGCGGCCGGGGCGCACCGCCTGCTGGTTTCGTACGTCGACTACCGGTGGAAGGAGTTCCGCAACGAGTACTGGATGGCGTGGCAGGAGGAGGAGATGTGGAAAGGCGTGCCCGTGCTCGAGGTCTCGGGCCCCGGCCTCGCGAAGCAGTCCCTGCCGAAGGCGTGGTTGCGGCACTGAGGAGGCACCAGGGTTCAGGGTTCTGGGTTCAGGCGAATGCGACAGGTCCGTTTCCTTCGTACTCGTCGTCGTCCTCGTCCTCGACTCCTTCGATTCGAGGACGACGGACGAGAACGAGGACGATGACGAATGCCAACTGGAGTATTTCGCAATAGAATGCCAGGATTTGGGAAAAGGACGACCAGAGCGTGCGCGGTTGCGGTGTTCGCCGCGTCCCCGGCCCATTCGCAGAGGGAGAATCGCATGGACGAAAAGACCCTTTCGGAAATAGGACCGGACAGCCTGGAGGCCGGCGGCGACTACGACGGCGTCGGGAGGTTGAAGATGATGCGCGGAACAAGACGTTGGCCCTACCTAGCGCTGGCCGCCTTCGCGGTTTGCTTTTCGGCCCCCGCGGATGCCGCGGGCGGCGCGGACGCGGCCGGTGGCGTGATGCCGCTCGTCATGCCCGCGGGGAAGGCCGAACTACAGGGGATGGACGTGCGGCTCTACCAGGCGGTGGAGCAGCAGGCTCGCTACCTGCTGAGCCTGGTGCATCCCTGGGACCAGGATCCGCAGTTGCTGCTGGTGACCGACAGTCGGAGCGACGAGCACCACATCCGGCCCAACGCGGGGACGGTGGCGGGACTGTGCTTCCTGCACCGGTTCGGCCCCTACGAGGACCGGGTGGTGGGCGTTTCCCGCGCGGACCTATTGGGCAGGAGCATCGTGCCCCTGATGCGTTACCTGGCGGCGACGCATGTCACGGGCGATCGGGCCACCGGGGACGGCAAGAAGTGGGGCGACGCGTGGCAGTCCGCGCACTGGGCGTCGATGTACGGGTGCGGCGCGTGGTGGGTTTGGGACGATCTGCCGGCCGACCTGCGGACCGCCGTCCGCCGCGTGGTGGCACACGAGGCCGACCGGATCGCCCGCGGGAAGGTGCCGTACCAGATCAAGCGGGACACCAAGGCCGAGGAGAACGCCTGGAACTCCCGCATCCTCTCCATCGCGGTCCTGCTGATGCCCGACGACCCGCGCCGCGCCGGATGGGAAACCGCCTTCCGGAAGTGGGCGTTTTCGTCGTTCCTGCGCCCGGCGGACGCCCGCTCGCAGACGATGGTGGACGGGCGCACCGTCGCGTCGCAGTTCGGCGGGGCCAACATCTACGACGACTTCACGCTCGAGAATCACAACATCGTCCATCCCGACTACATGACCTGCTACGGCCTGTCGCTCAGCGCCGGCCTTGACTACGTCATCAGCGGGAGAACCTTGCCCGAGTACCTGCTTTACAACGCCGGGGGGATCTACGAGAACCTCAAGTGGTTCGTACTGCCAGACGGCGGCTTCGTCTATCCCAACGGCCAGGACTGGCAGCTCTTCCGCAACGCCGACTGGGTGGGGCCGCACCTGCTGATGGCCGTCTTCGCCCGGGATGGCGACGCCTGGGAACTGGCGAACCGCTCGCTCACGACCTTGGAGAAGATGCAGGCGCGCCACGCCTCGGGGGCGATCTACGCGCCCGGCGAGAGCTTCTTCGCGTCCACGCAGAGCGACCGGTTGGTGTCGCTGGCCGGGGCGTGGCTGACCCTGAAGTTCGCCGACCGGATCCCCCGGGCGTTCCAGGATCCCCGGGGCGTGCGCCGGCTGGATTGCGGGAAGATCATCCTGCACCGCACGCCCACGGCGATCCACACCTTCAGTTGGGGCGCCGCCGTCATGGCGCAATGCGTGCCGCTCCGGTTGGACCGGATCGTCTCGCCGGATTCCCGGAACGGGATCGGACGCGTGACCCTCAAAGGGGCTGCGAGACCCCTGCCGATCGGCATCCACAAGGTCGAGGTCACGCAGGGCGACGACTGGTTCGCCGCCGATCTGGCGCTCGATCACGGGAAGGGCCAGGTCCGTGTCGAATTGCAGTTCCGCTCCAACGCCGACGGAACCTGGGCCATGCGGGAGAAACTCGTCGCGCTCTCCGACGTGACGACCGCCGAGGTCGCCACGGGTTTGATCGGCGTGCTCAACAACCCCGGCTGGGTCTACGAGAAAGGGCGACGGGAGATCGTCCTGGACGGACGCAAGGACGTCATTCCCGCGTTGAGCGGGAAGACGCTGGCCGGAGCGTTCTGCGACATCGCGGTCGATTCCGTCCTGCGGATTCACAGCGACCGTCCTCTGCAATTCCGCTACGCCGGCGCGAAGGCCCCGGAACGGTCCCGCGCGACCGACGCGCTCGCGCTCAACTACCTCGGCGGCGAGCGAAGCTGGCACAAGGGCGACGTGATCGGCGAGTACCAGGTCACGATCCGGACCGGGAGCCAACCTTAAGTTTGGATCACGATGGCGTGTCGGAGCCAGCGGATGCTGCGTCGTCGCCGGCGACGTAGTCTGCGTTGGGGGTCGGGAGGACTAGTGCTCCCGACTGGTCGATTGAATTGAATT
>JAPKZP010000186.1 GCA_026393735.1 Acidobacteriota bacterium | reverse complement strand
GTCTTCGAGCGCCCTGACGGGACGCCCACGGCGCTTCGCGTCGCGGGGCTCGACCGGCCCGGCATGCTGCAGCAGTACTTCGACATGACGACGGCCAGGGACTACCGGGCGTTCTCGGCCGCGATGAAGCGGCTGCAGGTCGCGACGTTCAATATCAGCTACGCCGATCGCGACGGCCACCTCGAGTACATCTACAACGGCATCCTGCCAAGGCGGAAGACCGGCGACCACGACTTCTGGCGCGGTCTCGTCCCCGGCGACTCGTCGGAGTTCCTCTGGACCGACGTGCATCCCTACGAGGACCTGCCGCGCGTGACCAACCCGCCCGCGGGCTTCATCCAGAACACGAACGACCCGCCGTGGTTCCCGTCCTGGCCGACACCCATCAAGGCCGCGGACTACCCGGCCTACATCGCGCCCTTGCGCTCCGAGTCCATGCGCTCGCAGAACGCGCTGAAGCTGATCTCCGAGAACGACCAGATCACGCTCGACAGTCTCACGGCGCTGAAGCTCTCCACGCGCTCGCTCCTCGCCGACCGCACGCTGCCGGACCTTCTGGCAGCCGCCACGTCCGACCCGGCGCCGGAGATGCAGGCGGCGGTCAAGCTGCTCTCCGGCTGGGACCACATCTACTCGAAGGACACCCGCGCCGGCCTGCTCTTCGAGGAGTGGGCGCGGCTCTTCGCGGGTCCCGCGTTCACGGGCGTCGCCAACTACGCGGTGCCCTTCGACGCCGCGCGCGCAACCTCTACGCCCACCGGCATCAAGGATCCCGCCGCAGCCGTGGACATGCTGCGCCAGGCCATCGTCACGACCAGAACGAAGTACGGCGCCCTCGACAAGGTGTTCGGCGACGTGTCGCGCTTCGCGCTTGGCGGCGTCGACCTGCCGGGCGACGGGCAGGTCGGAGGCCTCGGCCCCTTCCGGGTGATCACGTGGGGACCGCTGGACAAGAACGGCAGACGGTACCCGCAGCACGGCGAAACCTGGGTGGCCATGATCGAGTTCACGACCCCCGTCAAGGCGTACGGGCTCATGAGCTACGGCAACTCGCGCCAGCGCGGCACGCACCACCAGAGCGACCAACTCGGGCTGCTGTCGCGGCACGAGCTCCGCGAACTGTGGTTGCCCCGCCCACAGGCCGAGGCGCACACCGCCGAGACCACCGACCTGAAGGACGCGGGAGCCCATCCCTCGCGCCCGCCGCTGGTCGCCGCACAGGGTGGCTCCACGCCCGCCTTCGTCCCCGTGCAACGCGAGCTCTTCGGCACGGCCCCGGCGCTCTCGAACGCCTGGGGCGACTACGACAACGACGGCGACCTCGATCTCGCGCTGTCGCTCGCCGGCGGCGGCGTGCGCCTGTTTCGCAACGACACGGGCGTGCTCGTTGACGTGTCCGCCGAGACCGGCGTGCTGCAGGCGGCCACGCAGCAGTTCCGTGGGCTGAGCTGGGGCGACTACGACGGCGACGGCTTCATCGACCTGCTTGCCGGCGCCAGCGCGCAGGATGCGTTGACCGTCGTCTTCAACAACGAAGGCGGGAAGCGGTTCCGGAACGTCGCCGCCGACATCGGCCTGACGATCCCCAACCGGTCGGCCCGCCAGACCAGCTGGGTGGACTACGACAATGACGGCGACGTCGATGTGTACGCCAGCAACCGGGTGGGCGAGAATTCGATGTTCAGGAACGACGGCGGCCGGTTCACGCCGATATTCATCGGCGCCGGCCCCAGCGATCCCCGACCCACCGTGGGCGCCTGCTGGCTGGACATCAACGGCGATGGGCGTCTCGATCTGTTCCTGGCGAACCAGGCAGGCGTGGCGGACGCGATGTGGCGGAACGACGGCACCTCGTTCACGGACCTGGCGGCGGCGCTCGGCATGACCGGCCCGAAGCGCACGCCCGCGGAGGGCGGGGTGGGCTGCGCGGTGGGGGACTACAACAACGATGGCCTCCTCGACCTCTTCGTTGCGGGCTATGGGCGCAACCTCCTCTACCGCCAGAATGCCGGCCACACGTTCACCGAAGTCGGCGAGGCGCTGGGTATGTGCATCGAAAACCACGCGGTCGGCGCCGACTGGGGCGATTACGACAACGACGGCTACCTCGACCTGTTCGTGACGGCGTACGAAGGGCCGTCAGGCGCACAGACTCCGCGCGACTGGCTGTTCCACAACGACGCAGGCAAGGGCTTCGTCAACGTGCTCGGCAATGACGGCCCCTTGAACGTCGCCGACCACGGCGTGCAGTGGGTGGACTACGACAACGATGGTGGCCTGGACCTGAGCGTGAACAAGGGGTACGGCACGGCTGGCGGGCATTCGCTGTTCAGGAACGCGCTTCCTGAGGACGCGAAACGGCGCAGCCTCAGCGTGCTCGTGCTCGACGCCGGCGGCCACCACACGCGTTTTGGCGCCGAGGTCCGGCTGTTCGATGCGGCCGGCCGGATCCTGGCCTCGCGCCTGGTGCAGGCGGGCGGCGGGTACGGCGCCCAGGGGGCGGCGCCGGTGCACTTCGGGCTTGCCTCGATGGCGCCCGTAACCGTCGAGGTGACCTTCATGACGAAGGCCGGGCGGCAGACCCAGACGGTGCGGAACGTCGCCCCCGCGGCGTACCGCGGCAAGTCGCTCGTGATCCGCGAGACACGCTGACGGGAGCTACGAAGCATCACTCGGCGATAGGGCGGCACGAGTAGTCTGACGGCCCGTGATGAGGGCGCCGGTGCCGCCGCCATCTACAGACGAGGCAACTGGTCTGCATGCGTGGCGGACGCGACGGTCTTCGTGATCCACGCCACGATTCGATCCTGCACCTGCCCGAAGACCTCCGCCTGCACCAGTCCCGATCGCTTCGGCACTTCGAGCGCGTGGTTGCCGTGTTCCACCACGTAGAGATCGGTGCGCGCGGGCAGCACGTCGAAGAACAGCCGCAACTCCGGCGGCGTGCCGAACGCGTCCTTCGCGCCCTGCACGATCAGGATGGGGTGCGCGATCTGGGGCAGGTGCGCCACGCGCACCTGCTGCGGCTTGCCGGGCGGATGCAGCGGATACCCGAGAAAGACGAGACCGTGCAACTGGTCCCACCATGCGGGTGTCGCGGATTCGTCGGCATCACGCGACGCCGCGAGGTGCGAGGCGATGCGTCCGCCGAGTGACTTGCCGCCGATGAACAGGGGCACCGCACCCAGCCCCCGGTCGGCAGCCACGTGCGCCAGCACGGCCCGGTAGCAGGACTCGAGGACGGGCTGCGGATCCGGCAGCTTCTTGCCGCGCTCGGTAAACGGGAAGTTGAACGTCACGACCTCGAGGGAGCGCGCGGCGAGGGCCGCGGCGAACCCGGTCATGAAATCGCTCGACTGGCCCGCGCCAGCCCCGTGCGCCAGCACCAACGCCGCCGTCGCCGGCCCGGGCGGAGCGTAGCGCAGGGCCGTGATGGCCGCCCCCCTGTCCAGTTCGATGCGTCGCGATTCCGCCACGTCTACCCCTTGAGTCCGTCCTGCCGGCAGCATACGCTATCTGCGACCTGAAATTGGGGAGAGGTGCAGTTTCTGGGACGGCCCACCAGGATTCCCTGTCTGCCTCCAGCTTACGGGTTTCTCCATGCAGGTCAGGCACTTCCGGGTGATAGCGGGCGAGGGGAATTGTACCGGTCCCTGTTTTCTAAGCGAGGGTAACTGTGGCGGCGCAATACATATTCACGATGAAGGGGCTTGGGAAGGTCTACCCCCCCGACCAGGTCGTGCTGAAGGACATCTGGTTGTCGTTTCTGCCGGGCGCGAAGATCGGCGTCCTCGGCCTGAATGGCGCGGGGAAGAGCACCATTCTCAAGATCATGGCCGGTGTCGAGCGAGAGTTCCTCGGCGAGGCGTTTCCGGCCGCCGGGATTTCGGTCGGGTTCCTCCAGCAGGAGCCCCGCCTCGACCCATCGAAGAACGTGCTCGGCAATGTCGAAGAGGGCGTCGCGGAAACCAAGGCCCTGCTCGCGCGCTACGACGAGATCAACGGAAGGCTCGGCGAGGACCTCAGCGCCGAGGAGATGGACAAGGTCCTCGAGGAGCAGGGGCGCCTGCAGGACAAGATTGACGCGGTCAACGCGTGGGACCTCGATTCGCAGCTCGAACTCGCGATGGACGCGCTTCGTCTGCCGCCCGCCGATGCCGAGATCGCGACGCTCTCGGGCGGCGAACGTCGCCGTGTGGCGCTGTGCCGGC
>JAPKZP010000546.1 GCA_026393735.1 Acidobacteriota bacterium | reverse complement strand
GAAGAAATGACGGCGGACGTCAGGGAGCGGTCAGCAGGAACCGCAGCGGGAGCGTCGCGCCCTGGGGCGCCACCGGCCCGCGCACGGTGAAAATCAGCCGCCCCGTGTGCAAGCCGCTTCCCACCCACCGCGCGGCGGCTTCGGGGCGGGCTTCACGCAGCACGCCGCTCTGCGCGCCCTCCCCGGATCCCTGGAACTCGACTGCCGTGTCCGTGCCGGACGCCCCGCCGCATAGCGTGTCCATGGACGCCAGCGGCTCGACCGTCAGCAGCACTTCGCCGTCGCGCGACGTGCGCGCGGCCGCGCGAAATTCGATCGAGCCCGCGAAGATCGGCCCCGTCTGCCCGTCCGGCTGCGGGTTGATGACCAGCATGTGGTCTGACACCCGCAACGACGTGCTCGTGCGGAACGTCGCCAGGAACCGCGTGATGGCGATCGCCTGGTCGGACGCCTGCGCCACGACACCCAGCGCGACAACGGCCGACACGACGAGCGAGACCGTCACGCGCGCGCGAGCGGAGAGGCACAGGCTCGTCAACACAGGTGACTGTGATGCTAGGTCCGCGCCAGCCGCGTGACAATGCCACGAACGACACCTGGTCGAAAGACTTCATGTGACACTAACGGACAACACGGCTAACGATACGGTCCGATGTGTCATGGTGACGGGACCCGAGCCGCCACTGGGCGTCTCAGGAGCGTGTAGTAGAGTGTAGTGATGGGCGTTTCGGTGCACCCCGGCGTGTCGGGTGCGCACGCGGCCCGCCCGCTGGTAGCCAGGCCCGCGTTGCATGATCCAGCTGTCCGCCGTCACGAAGTCCTTCGGTGATCGGGTGCTCTTCCAGGACGTCACCTGGCAGGTCGCCGACCGCGAGTGTGTCGGCCTCTGCGGCCCCAACGGCGCCGGCAAGACCACGCTGCTCCGCATCTTCGCCGGCCTCGACGAGGCCGACATCGGCTCGGTCACCAAGCCGGCGGACATGCGGGTCGGGTATCTTCCCCAGGACGGCCTGACCCACGAAGGCCTCTCGCTCTACGACGAGGTCGCGCTGGCCTTCCAGTGGCTGCTGGACGTGAAGCAGGAACTGGAGCGCATCGAGGCGCGGCTCGGCGATGCGTCGGTGCCCGAGAGCGAGCACGAGGGCATGCTGCATCGCTACAGCGACCTCCAGGATCGCTTCCGCCTCCACGACGGATATGCCATCGACCTGAAGATCGACACGGTGCTGCGCGGCCTGGGGTTCGGCCCCGCCGACTACGGCCGTCCCACGGCGGCGTTCTCGGGCGGCTGGCAGATGCGGATCGCGCTGGCGAAGCTGCTGCTGGCGAAGCCCGACCTGCTCCTGCTGGACGAGCCGACGAACCACCTGGACCTCGACGCGCGCAACTGGCTCGAGGAGTACCTCCACGAGTACCCCCACGCCGTCATCCTCGTCTCGCACGACCGCTTCTTCCTCGACGCGGTGGTCGACCGGATCACCGACATCCACCTGCGGACGCTGACCGACTACGCGTGCAACTACTCGCAGTACCTCGTGGAGCGGGACGAGCGGCTGACGCGCCTGCGCGACGCCAAGCGGCGGCAGGACGAGGAGATGACGCGGGTCAAGCAGTTCATCGATCGCTTCCGCTACCAGGCCACCAAGGCCGCACAGGTGCAGAGCCGCATCAAGATGCTCGAGAAAGTGGTGCCCATCGAGGTGCCGCCCGAGCGGAAGCGCGTGCACTTCTCGTTCCCCACGTGCGAGAAGAGCGGGCGCATGGTCTTCAGCCTGGAGGGGATTCACAAGGCCTACGGCGCCACGCGGGTGTTCGACGGCATCACGCTGCACATGGAGCGCGGCGATCGCATCGCGCTGCTGGGCCCGAACGGCGCCGGGAAGTCCACGCTGATGAGAATGCTGTCGTGCGTCGAAGAACCCGACCGCGGCACGCGCACGCTGGGGCACCAGGTGGTCATGCAGTACTTCGCGCAGGACGAGGCCGTGCGTCTCGACCCGGACCTCACCGTCTACGAGACGCTCTCGTCGGGCTCCCCGCTGCACATGGTCCCGATGATCCGCGACATCCTCGGCGGGTTCCTCTTCTCCGGCGATGATGTGTACAAACGCGTCGGGGTGTTGTCGGGCGGCGAGCGCACACGCCTCGCGGTGGCGCGCATGCTCCTGCGCCCGTCGAACACGCTCCTGCTGGACGAACCGACGAACCACCTCGACCTCGACTCGAAGGACGTGCTGCTGGACGCCCTCATGGACTACGGCGGCACGCTCATCGTCGTCTCACACGACCGGTATTTCATCGACAAGCTGGCGACCAAGGTCATCGAGATCGGGAACGGTCAGGCCCTGCTCTACCCGGGGACCTACGAGGAGTTCCACTGGAGCAAGACGCAGGCGGGCAAGACGCCCGCCCTGCCGGACGGCCTCGGTCCCGCCAGCCGCGCCCGCCAGAAGACCGCGCCGACACCGCCACGCCAACGCGCCGCGAGCGTATCGCAGGCCGCGCCGACACCACAGGCCGCGCCGAACCCGCACGCGGCGCCGCGGACCGGCGACCGCGTCGCGGACTACGAGGCGAAGAAGCGCGGCGATGCCGAGGCTCGCAAGCGGGACCGCGCCCGCAAGGCGCTGGCCGCGCGCATCGCGGATCTCGAAGGGCGCATCGCGGACCGCGAGCAGCAGATCAAGGACATCGAGGCCACGATGTCGGCGCCCGGTTTCTACGAGGACCGTGACGCGTCGAAGCCCGTCATCGACAGGCACCAGGCCCTGATGTGGGAAGTCGGCGACCTCATGGGCCAGTGGGAAGCCCTGCACCACCACGCGAAAGAACAAGACGGAGGCTGAAGTGCCCGGGAATGTGGGCGCTAAAGGGCTCGGGACGCTTTTTGCAAATGACAAATCTGTATTACAAAATTGTCATTTGCAAAAAGCGTCCCGAGCCCTTT
>JAPKZP010000589.1 GCA_026393735.1 Acidobacteriota bacterium | reverse complement strand
TGCACGGCTACGGGGCGACGACGTTCGGCCGGGCGGCGGGAGCCATGCGGCGGATCCCCACGGTGCTGCACGAGCATGCGAACCTGACCGACACGCCGTGGTTCCAGAAAGTGGCCGACAAGACGCTGGAGCCGTTCACCGACATTGCGATCGCGGTGTCGCAGAGCACGGCGGAGTTCGTGACGAACGCCCGCCTGGTGCCGGCCTGCAAGGTCAAAGTCGTCTACCTCGGCGCCCCGCTCGAGGAATTCAGCCGGCCGCGCACGGCCGGCGAGATCGCCGTGGCGCGTGCCGACCTGGGCCTGTTGCCCGGCGATTTCGCGATCGGCACCGTGACACGGCTGCACGACTCGAAGGGGAACGAGTTCCTCGTCGAGGCGGCGCGTCAGGTCCTCGATGCGCGGCCGCATGCGCGGTTCTTCGTCGTCGGCGAGGGTCCGCTGCGGCCCGCCCTGGAAGCCCAGGCGCGCCGGCTGAACCTCGGCGATCGATTCGTGTTCGCGGGGTTTGCCAAGGACGTCGCCGCCGTGCTGTCGGCGTTCGACCTGAGCGTGTTTCCGTCCCTGTGGGAGGGCACGCCGCTCACCGGGTTCGAAGCGCTCGCCGCCGGTAAGGCGATCGTGGCCACCGATGCCGACGGCCTGCTCGACATCATGCAGGACGGGCGCGACGCGCGCATCGTTCCCAAGCGGAACGCCCGCGCGCTGGCCGATCAGATTATCGCGCTCCTCGACGACCCTGACGCCCGCGCGGCCCTCTCCGCCCGTGCCCGCGTGACCGCGCGCCAGTACGACATCGCGGCGTTCGTGCGGAAGATGGAGCGCCTGTACGGCATCCTGCACCGCGTGTCGAGGCCCACGCACCGGAAGGGCATCCTGGAGCAGGACCTGTCGTTTCTCGAGTCCGGAACCGGAGGCCCGGCGTGACGCTCGCGCACGCGGATCGTCGCGACCCGGTGCCTGGGCTGGTGGCCGCGCTCCTCGTCTTCTGCATCTACGGAGGCTTTGCGCTGTCGGTGGATGTGTCGCGCACGGCGTTCGGGATCCAGAGCGACGAGGCCACCTACTACATGATGGGGCACAGCCTCGCCGACGACGGCGACCTCGCATACCGCCGCGACGACCTGGCGCGCGTCTGGCGGGAATTCTCTGCGGGGCCTTCCGGAGTGTTCCTGAAGAAGGGCCGATCGCTCGACATGCGGGTCGACGGCCGGCCGCCCTTCATTCATCTCGACTCGACGGTTGACTCGGATGCGGGACGGCTGTATTTCGGGAAGTCGTACATCTACCCGTTGTTCGCGGCGCCGTTCGTGGCCGTGTTCGGCACCAATGGGTTCTTCGTCTTCCACGCGATGCTGCTGGGCGTGATGCTGTTCGCGGCATACACGTTCCTGAACGCCCGATCGTCGCCGCTGGTCTCGCTCATCCTCGCGTCCGGCTTCTTCATGGCGTCCGTGGCCCCGGCGTACTACGCCTGGATGACGCCGGAGCTCTTCAACCTCTGCCTCGTCGTCCTGGGCTACTTCTGCTGGCTCTACAAGGAGGTCGCGTCCCCCGAGCAGCCGTTCCCGGGAAGCCGGTGGCTGTTCTCGGGGAGGTCCGATCTGGCCGCCGCCATCCTGCTGGGTGTAGCGACCTTCTCGAAACCGTCCAACCTGCTGCTGATCCTTCCGATGCTCGCCTGGCTCGTGGCTCGGAGGCACTGGCGCCGCATGGTGGCGGCGGGCGCGATCTTCGCGGTCGTCGGCGGCGTGCTGGTCGCGGGAAACCTGGCGGTGACCGGTGACTGGAACTTCCAGGGTGGCGAGCGCCGGACCTTCTACGGGCCCTATCCGTTCGAGAACCAGCAGGTGCAGTGGGGGTCTTCGGGCGCGTCTTCAGCCACAACCTGGCGTACTTCGTGATCGGGCGGAACTCCGGGCTGCTGCCGTATTTCTTCCCGGGGCTCTTCGCGGCGATCGCCTTTCTCCTGGCGCGCCGTTCGCGGCGGCCCTGGCAATGGCTCGTGTTCGGCGCGGTGGTCGCCGAGATCCTGCTGCTTGTCGTCTGGATTCCGTACAATTACTTCGGCGGCGGCGGTGTCCTCGGCAACCGCTACTTCATGAACACATACGGCGCGCTCCTGTTCCTCCTGCCTCCGATAGAGTCGGTCGCGCTGGCACTGGTGCCGTGGATCGTCGGGACGCTGTTCTGCGCCCAGATCACCTTCAACCCGTTCTTCGCGTCGTTCAATCCGGCCGAGCACACGAAGCAGGGGCTGGTCCGGTGGCTGCCCGTGGAGCTGACGCTCGTCAATGACCTGCCGATCAACACGCAGGGGAATCGCGCCCGCATCTGGTTCGGCCAGAGCCGCCGGTTCCAGATCTACTTCCTCGACGACAATGCGTACGGGCGGGAAGGGCTGTCGTTCTGGGTGAGAGGGCAGTCCAGAGCGGACATCCTGGTGAAGACGGTTGAGCCCGCATCGGCACTCGAACTGGACTTCGCGTCCGGGGAAGCCGCCACGACCGTCACCGTGTCCCTTGGGTGGAGCAGCCAGCGTGTCGATCTGGCGCCCCACGCGACGGCTCGCGTCTCGGTGCCGCTCGACGAGGGATTTCCGTACAACGGCACGCGGGTCTGGAAGCTCTCGATCCGCAGCACCGGCGGTTTCGTTCCCTACTTCACAATGCCGGGGTCCGGCGACATCCGTTTCCTCGGTGTGCAGGTCACGCCCGAGCTTCGACCGTAGCCGGGCGCCGGGCGGACAGGCATCCATGAGAGTTGCTGTCGTGACGTCGAGCCCGCCTCTCTCCGAAGGCGGCCACCTCGTCATTGCGCGGTCGTTGGTCGAAGCCCTCCACGAGGCCGGGCACGAGGCCGGGCTCGTGCTCACGCCTCAAAACCGGTTCGATCGGATCGCGTCCAGCTACCTGGCAACCTGGCTGACCGACGTCGAGGTCGCCTTCGACGGCGGCCGGATCGATCGCGTGATCTCCCTGCGCTATCCCAGTTACGCTGTGCGCCATGAGCGCCATGTCGTGTGGCTCAACCACCGGCTGCGCGAGTTCTACGATCTCTGGGACCGCTTCCACCCGACCCTGTCAAGGCGACGGCGCATTCAGGAACGCGTGCGGCGGCGGATCGTGCATGCCGTGGACGGGTACCTCCTCACGCGGCGCGTGCGGCGGGTCTTCGCGCAATCGGCGACGATCCGGGATCGCCTGCGGCGCATGGGCAACATCCCGTCCGAGGTGCTGTATCCGCCGGCGCCGCAACGGCCGTACCGCTGCGACGGCTACGGCCCGGAATTCCTGGCGGTGTCGCGGCTGACACCGCTCAAACGGCTCGACCTTCTGGTCCGGGCGCTTGCCGAGCCCGCCGCGCAGGGAGTTCGCTGCACGATCGCCGGAGACGGTGAACAGGAGACAACCCTGCGCGGGCTCATCAACGATCTGGGCCTCGCCGGCCGGGTCACGCTCGTCGGCCGCCTCGAGACGCCTGCCCTGGTGCCTCAACTGGCGGCGTGCCGAGCGGTGGTGTTTCCCGCCTACGAAGAGGACTACGGCCTCGTCACGGTCGAAGCATTCGCGTCGGCCAAGCCCGTGGTCACCTGCCGCGACAGCGGTGGGCCCGCCGAACTCGTCGAGGCCGGCCGGACCGGGCTGGTGTGCGATCCGACACCGGCGTCGCTGGCGACGGCGCTCGCGACGCTGGCCGGCGACCAGGCCCTGGCGGAGCGGATGGGGACCGCTGCCCGCGCGCGAGCCGCCACGATGACGTGGGCGGCCGCGATCAACACGCTGCTGCACGCGTAGGGGCGTGCGTTCGGAGGGCGTCCGTACAGTAAACTGCCTGTATCCCATGGCGTACCGAAGCACCCTCGAGGCGCGCATTGCCCGCAAAGCGACCCGCGCCATCACGCAGCACAACCTGATCGAGAATGGCGACCGCGTCATGGTCGGCCTGTCGGGCGGGAAGGACAGCTGGGCGCTGCTGCAGATACTCGACGTACTGCGGCGACGGGCGCCCATCGACTTCAGCCTGGTCGCCATCACCGTCGACTCCGGCTACGAGGACTTTCAGCACGGCCTCATCAAGGAGGCGTGCGAGGCGCGCGGATGGGAGCACCGCGTCGAGCACACGTCCATCGGCAGCGTCATGGATGATCTGCTCGACCCGGCGGACACGCCCTGCTCGCTCTGCGCGCGATTCCGGCGCGGCGTGCTCTATCGCCTGGCGAAGCAGGTGGGCGCCACCAAGATCGCCCTGGGGCACCACAGCGATGACTTCATCGAGACGCTACTCCTCAATCTCTTCTTCGCCGGGACGCTAAAAGCCATGCCGGCCAGGCTCGTGTCGGACAATGGGCATCACGTGGTCATCCGGCCGCTCGTCCTCGTGAGCGAGGACGAGACGCGCGCGTACGCCAAGGCGTGCGGGTTTCCGATTGTCGGATGTTGCTGCCCCTCGTGCGGGGACCTCGCCCTGCAGCGTCAGCGCGTGAAGCGGCTGATCTTCGACCTGGAGCGCGAGCATGCCGGCGTGAAGTCCTCGATGCTGCGCGCGCTCGGCCACGTCGTCCCCGGTCATCTGCTCGACACCCGGCTGAATCCGGTGGCAGAGTTGGCGCCCGCTGCACCCCTGCTGCAGGTGCAGGGGCTGGAAGGCCGGCTGTGAGAGCCGTGATTCAGCGGGTCCGCGAGGCGCGCGTCCGGGTCGATGGGGCAGTCGTCGGGGAAATCGGCTGCGGACTGCTGGCGCTGATCGGGGTGGCCAACGACGACGGGCCGGCCGATGTCTCCTATCTGGCGGCGAAGATCCGGGACCTGAGGGTGTTCGACGATGAGCAGGGGAAGATGAACCTCGGGCTCACCGACGTCGGCGGAGCCGTCCTGGCCGTTTCGCAGATCACCCTCTATGGGGATTGTCGGCGTGGCCGGCGTCCGTCGTTCGATCGCGCGTCCGCTGCGGAACCTGGCCGCGTGCTGTTTGATGCCGTGGTCTGCGAGCTCCGTGACAACGGCGTACGCGTCGACACCGGCACCTACCAGGCGCACATGGCTGTTGAACTGGTGAACGACGGGCCCGTGACGATCCTGCTCGACAGCCGGAAGGAGTTCTAGGAGCCGGGGGGGGGCTATTCCCCAACCGGCGCGTAGAAGGCCGTCACCGCCGCCACTTCCCGCGCAACCCGCGCCTCGTCCCAGCGGCAGGTTTCAGCCATCACGGCCGCGCAGGCTGCCACGGCCGCATCTCCGGGGTGTCCGGCGCTTCCGATCGAGGTCCGGCGCAGCACGACATCGGCGAGCGTGCACGCCATCTCGTGCCGGACCGCATGAACGATCACGGCAGCGGGCAACGCGATGCCCCCGCCGATGGGCCGGGCGAGTTCAGGTTCGGTGCGGCAGAGCGTCGCGATGTCCTGCCACGCCGAACCATGCGTCGCCACGAAGGAAGCGGCGGCGCCGGGTTCCAGTACCGAGTCGGAACCGGAAACGGCCCGTTCAATCTCGTCAGCCGGCACGCCCGGATACGCTCCAGGGAGCAGCGTCACGCCCGTGGCGCATGGGGGCGTCGTCCGCCCGAGTTTGCGGCCGATGAGGTTCACGACCTGCTCGCCGACGCCGCGGGCCGTGGTGTACTTCACCCCCACCACCGAAATTGCGCCATCCAGGCCATCCAGGGCGTGATCGTACACGCGATGGTGTCCCATCAACGCCAGCATGCCGTGCGCATCAGCTTCGGCCGGCACCACGCCCCGATGCACGAGCGTGACGTCGGCGGGCGTGAGTTGCAGTGAGGGAAACGCAGAGTTCACCTCGGCCACGAACGCCGACAACTCCGCAGGGCTGACCGCGCCGTCGTCCGGCTGGACGGCATCGTTCGAGTGCGACGTGCCGATCAGCATCCGCCCTCGCCAGGGCATGATGAGCAGGAGTCGTCCGCCCGACGTGGGGGCGCCCATGGCCAGCGTCCCCGCAGGGCGGGACGTCACGAGGTTCATGGCTTTCAGCAGGGGGTAAGAGACCGATGCCCCAAGCCGCTCCAGCCATGACCGGCCGTGCGCACCGGCCGCATTCACCGTGATACCGGCTTCGATCTCGAACGCCGCACCCGTGACGCCGTCGCGCGCCGTGATGCCCCGCACGCGGCGACCTTCGAGGAGCGGGCCGGACGCGGCCAGGTAATTCGCCAGCACCGCGCCGTACGCGCCGGCCGCCTGCGCGAATGCGAGAGTCAGCCGGTCGGACTCCGCCATCTGGTAGTCGTTCCATCGGGCCGCGCCGGTGGCCGACGGGCTGGCATTGGGGCCGAAGACCTCCGCGTATGCGGCCTTCGAGATGACGGTGCCCGCGGCCAGCCGCAGGCTGTGGCGGACGCCCGCGTTGCGGTCGAAGCCGATCGCCGCGTCGAGGGCAAACCCGGCGCGCAAGGCCCACGTGGATCGGGTGAGCTTCCGCGTCGTGGCCATGACGAACGACAGCGGCGTCACGAGGTGCGGGGCGATGCGCGCCATCGCGCGCCGCTCGCGCAGCGAGAACCGGGCCTTGACGACATCACCAGTCTGGAGCGAACGGAGTCCACCGTGGACGGTCTTGGCGTGATTGAACGAACTCGCGCCGCCGAAATCGCCGCGGTCGACGAGCGCGACCGAGTAGCCCCGCTGCGCGGCGTCGTAGGCGACGGCGAGGCCGTGGATGCCGCCGCCGATCACGAGAACGTCAAAACGCTTGCCGGCGAGAAGGGCGAGATCACGTGTCATCAGGGTTGCACACAGGCGCCGGCACGTTGCCGGAGAGGCATGAGTATTCTATAGTACGCGCGCGTGGCGCACCGAATCGATCCTCAGCCGGCTGACATCTCCGCCGTCCGTACGTACTGGCAGCATCGCATCCACGACCTCGACATCACGAACCACCCCGTCGGTTCGGCCGGCTTCTTCGCCGATCTCGATGAGTACCACTTCGACAAACTGCACCACCTGCTTCGGCTGGTGGACTTCGACGCTCACGCGGGCCATCGGGTGCTCGAGGTGGGCTGCGGCGCGGGCACCGACCTGGTGCGTTTTGCCCGCGGGGGCGCGCGCGTGACTGGCGTGGACGTGGCTGATTCAGCCATTGGCCTGGCGCGCCAGAACTTCGGGTACCAGCAGTTGCCAGCGTCCCTGTGCGTCGCGAACGGCGAGCGCCTGCCGTTTCCGGCAGACACGTTCGACTACGTGTACGCGCACGGCGTCGCGCAGTACACCGCCTGCGATCAGGACCTGGTGGACGAGTGCCGCCGTGTCGTGAAGCCCGGCGGCACCGTGCTGTTCCAGGTGTACAACCGCATCTCGTGGCTCAACGCGCTGTCGCACGTGATGAAGGTGGGCCTCGAACACGAGGACGCTCCCGTCCTGAAGAAGTACAGCCCGGGCGAGTTCCGGCGGCTGCTCCGCGCGTTCGCCGACGTGCGGATTGTGCCCGAGCGTTTCCCGGTGAAGTCTCGCCTGCACGGCGGCTGGAAGGGCGCGCTCTACAACGGCGTGTTCGTCGGAACGTTCAACGCCATCCCCCGGTCCTGGGTGCGCCGGTTCGGCTGGCATCTCCTCGCGTTCTGCCACAAGTAGCAGGCGCGGCCTGGGGGGACCCTGTGGGCCTGAAACTCGTGAAGGCGCATGCCTACGGGAACGACTTCGTGTATCTCGAGGCGGCGTCGCTCGACCGGCCGGATGCGCCAGCTCTTGCCCAGGCACTGTGTGCCAGGCACACGGGCATCGGCGCGGACGGGCTCATCCTGTTTCAGCGCACGGATGCGGGCGCGACGATGCGTCTGTTCAACGCGGACGGCAGCTTCTCGGAGGTGTCGGGCAACGGCGTGCGGGGCCTCGCGGCCGTGTGCTGCTGGACGCAGTTCACAGCGGGACGTCCCGTGCCTGCGTCCCTTGTGATCCAGACCGACGCCGGCGCGAAGGCGATCGACGTGCTGGAGTCCGCCCCTCCGCGATTCGTGTGCAGGGCGGCCATGGGTCACCCGATGGATGTCCGACGGCGTGCCATTGACGTCGGCGGCGAACGCGTGGACGCGGTCGTCCTGCGCGTCGGGAATCCGCAGTGCGTCGTGCTCGAACACGAACTGGACGAGGCACGCTACCGGAGACTGGGGCCGCTGCTCGCGGGCCATCCGGACTTCCCGGAAGGGACGAACGTGGAGTTCGCGGTGGCCGAGCGGGCTGACCGGGTTCGCATCCTCATCTGGGAGCGTGGGGTCGGACCGACGTTGGCATCCGGAACCGGTGCATGTGCGTCGGCGGTCGCGGCCATGGAGTACGGAGGCGCGGCGCGCGCCGTGGACGTGGAGTCAGCGGGCGGGACACAGCGCGTGGAGTGGCGCGCCGATGGCCTGTTCCTGACGGGCTGGGCGGAAGTGCTGTGGGAGGGCAGATGGACCCGTTGATTCGAACGCGGCATCAGGCCGTCGAGGCCGTGGAGTCGTACTCGCCCGCCGAACAGCAGTTCAACCAGCGCCGCAAGACGGCCGGCATGGTGCTCGGGCCCCTGACGTTCCTCGTGATTCTGATGCTGCCGATGGGGAGCCTCGCGCCGCCCGCGCACCGGCTCGCCGCGATCATCGGCTGCGTCGTGGTCTTCTGGATCACCGAGGCACTGCCCCTCGCGGTCACGGCGCTCCTCGGACCGTTGCTCGCCATCATCCTGCAGGTCGCGCCGGCGGCGAAGGCCCTGGCGTCGTTCGGCGACCCCATCATCTTCCTGTTCATCGGAAGCTTCATTCTGGCCGAGTCGATGTATGTCCATGGACTCGACCGTCGTCTGGCGTACTCGGCGCTCTCGTCGCACTTCGTCGGGCGGAGCGCGGGCCGGTTGCTCGTCATGTTCGGCGCGGTGTCGACGGCGATTTCGATGTGGATCAGCAACACGGCCACGGCCGCGATGATGTTTCCCATCGGCGTCTCGGTGGTGACCCACCTCGCCGCGCAGCCGGATACCGACCCGAAGTCCTTCCGCCGGTTCGCCACGACCATGATGCTCATCAGCGCCTTCGGGGCCTCGCTCGGCGGCCTGGCGACGCCCATTGGCACGCCGCCGAACCTCATCGGCATCGGCATGCTGCGGAGCCTGGCGGGCGTGCAGATCTCGTTCTTCCGGTGGATGATGGTGGGACTGCCGCTGTCGATCATCCTCTTCACACTGCTGGCGGTGTTCTTCTGGTGGGTTGGCGCCCGCGGCGTCCGCCTGTCGGACGCGAGCGTGAGGGAGGTGCGTGAACGCCTCGACAGTCTCGGCCCGCTGTCGCGCGGGGAACGCAACGTCCTGATCGCCTTCTTGGTGACGGTGCTCTGTTCGGCGGCGGACTGGCGCTGGGCTCGCTGGCATTCACGACCGGGCTGGCCGAGGCGATGGGCAGGAGCATGACGTCCCTGGTGCCGACCCACAGCCCGTTCGCCTTCACCGTGTTGTTCACGGGTTTTGCGATCGTGCTGTCGGAGATGACCTCCAACACGGCATCCGCGAGCATGATCGTGCCGGTCGCCATCGCCGTCTGCCAGGCCGCCGGCATCAGTCCCCTCGAGCCGGCCCTGGGCGCGACGCTCGGTGCAAGCGTCGGCTTCATGCTGCCCATCTCGACGCCGCCGAATGCCATCGCGTACAGTTCCGGGTACGTTCCCATCACGTCGATGATGAAGTACGGCGTGGCCCTGGACGTGGTCTCGTTCTTCGTCATTATCACGATCGTGCCGATCCTCGGGCCGCTCCTGTTCTGAACCTGGACCTCACGTGCATCGGGCGCACCGATACGCGCGTCGGCCGACGCTGCCTGGGTTGACGACGGGGGTGCCCGACACTACCGGGGAGAAGGGCAGCCGATCCGGCTGGCACGAATTGCCTGCTTGGGCGTCACGCCGGTTCGCAGAAGCTGAGATCGGATCGAGCGCCTCGTCGCCGGCGCCGCACGCGAGCGGCCGCCGGTGCTCGCTCGAGAAATGGAACGGAACGTGCACGACTCCGAACTGATCGCGTTGTGTGACCCGCCATGGAACCTGCGCTGTCCGTGCCGTTGAATCAGGTCGCCACTTGGTTGCGCGAGGCGGCGTCCGTCGTCGCGACGACCGGTGCCGGCATCTCCGCGGAAAGCGGTGTCCCGACGTTTCGCGGCGCAGACGGCCTCTGGCGGACGTTCAGCGCCGCGGACCTGGCGACGCCCGGTGCGTTCGCGCGTCAACCCGGCCTCGTGTGGGAGTGGTATCGGTGGCGTCGCGCCATCATCAGCCGTGCGCAGCCGAATGAAGGCCACCGCGTGCTGGCGCGCTGGGCCACTTCGCTTCGCCGGTTTTCGCTCGTCACGCAGAACGTCGATGGCCTGCATCAACGGGCCGGCAGCCCGGAGGTGCTCGAACTCCACGGCAACATCTGGCGCACACGATGCGCCGCCGGATGCGGTCATGTCGTGGACGACTCTCGCAGCGAGGCGGGAATCGCCGCAACGGATGAAGACCAGCAGGTGCCGGTGTGCCGCTGCGGCGCGCGGATGCGCCCCGACGTGGTGTGGTTCGGCGAGGCCCTCGATCCAGCCGTCGTAAATCGGGCGATGGCGCTTGCGGAGCGATGCGACGTCCTGCTGGTCATCGGGACCTCCGCCCTCGTGTATCCGGCGGCGGCTCTCCCCGATGTGGCGAGCCGGCACGGCGCAAGGGTCGTCGAGGTCAACGTCGACGAGACACCGTTGTCGCCGTTCGCCGATGCCGTCCTCCGGGGCCCGTCGGGCACGGTCCTGCGGGAGCTGGAGTCGCTGTTGTGAGGACGATCGCCGCCCGCGACCGGCCCCGCGAAAAGCTCGTGCGCGCTGGCGTCGCCTCGCTCGGCGACAATGAACTGCTCGCCCTCGTCCTGGGTGCCGGCACCAGCCGGATGAACGCACTGGGTCTGGCCAACATGGTGCTCGAGGCGAGTGGCGGCGTGCACGGACTGCCGGCCACAGGCCGCGAGGAGTTCCGCAGCATTCCGGGCGTAGGGGAGGCGCGCGCCGCGCAGATCCTCGCGGCCATCGAGCTCGGTCGGCGCACGCTGCTGCGCCCGCCGGCGGACCGCGTTCTGCTGCGAACGCCCCGTGACGTGGCCATGCACCTGCTCCCCGAGTACGGCGCCCGGCCCGTCGAGCAGTTCGGCATCGTTCTGCTCGACACCAAGCACCAGCTCATCAAGACGGTCCTGCT
>JAPKZP010000409.1 GCA_026393735.1 Acidobacteriota bacterium | reverse complement strand
TCCCTTTCACTGGACCAGAAGAGCAGGTTCGATGCCAACTGCCGTCAGCCTGTTTCACGTGCATTTCCGCAGGAGCACGCCGCCGTGGTCCCGGCGACCTGCCAGGCTGTCAGGTCCATACCTGACGGATTGGCAGGTCCTGGATTCCCGCCGTCGCGGGAACGACGCCACGGGGACAGCCGTGGCGCGTTGCCGTGGCGCGTTTGACCACAGGAAGGGACTCTGGCACTATGCGTGCGTCTCCTCAACATCCATGCGCATCTGGCCTCGCTTTACCAGCATGACGGTCGGTCTGACCGTCGGCGTCACGGCGGCCGTTATGGCCGCCTGCGCGGCGGGCGCGTACGTCTACTCGCTGCACCACTTCGAAACGCTGCTCGAGACGGCCCGCACCACCGCCCTCGCCGAAGGCGAACTGATCAGGGCCGCCCTCGAGCACCAGATGATCGAGAACGATCGCAGCCTCATTGCCCGGATGATCCAGACGTTCGGGACGCAGCCCCGCGTCGACAACGTCATGCTGCTCGACCGCCATGGCGTCGAGCGTTACGCGGCGAAGCCGCTCCCGCCAGGCAACGACCTCGCGATGAGCTCGCCCACGTGCCAGTCCTGCCACCAGTACCCGCCCGATCAGCGCGGCACGAGTCGCGTCATCGAGACGCACGGCGGCTCCGTGCTCCGCACAGTGGTCCCGGTCCGCAACCGCGAGGCCTGTTACGGGTGCCACGACAAGGCTCACCGCATCAACGGCATCCTGATCCTCGACATCAATGCCGGCGAGATTCGCGCGGCGATGAATCACGACCTGTGGTGGATGGTGATCGGCAGCTGCACGCTGACGCTGTTCCTGGTGGCCGCCATCGCACTGGTCGTGCGCACGGTCGTGCTGAAGCGCCTGCAGCGCTTCGAGACAACGGCCCGGCTCATCGCGGCGGGCGACCTGGGACGGCGGGTGCCGGTGAGCGGCACCGACACGATCTCGTGGCTCGCCAGCGAGTTCAATACGATGGCCGACTCGGTGACGGGCCTCGTGAACGAAGTCGAACACCAGCGCGGCCGCCTCGAAACCATCATCAACAGCATCGACGACGGGATCGCGGTGCTCGATGCCACACGCAACGTGATTGCCGCCAACGATGCGTTCCTGCAGCGGACGGGGCGCTACCGCGAGCAGGTCCTCGGCCAATGCTGCCGCGATCTCGCCCCGGGCATGTGCGATGCCGCCGACTGCCCCACCGTCGGCTGCCTGGACTCCGGCCAGCGCCAGGTGCACATCACCGAGCGGCGCACGCTCGACGGCGCGGTGGTCTGGGAGGAGGTCCACACCTCGCCCATCCGGGACGCGTCGGGCCGCGTCGTCAACGTCGTAGAGGTCTGGCGCGACATCTCGGACCGCCGGGCGGCCGAAGCGCGGCTGGCCGAGTCGCACCGCCTCGCGTCGCTCGGCCTGCTGGCGTCGGGCTTTTCCCACGAACTCAACACGCCGCTCGCCACAGTGCTGACCTGCGTCGAAGGCATTCTGCGCGAGGCCAAGACCACGGACAACGGCGGCCCGGATCTCACCCGCGTCAGCGACAACGCCGCGATCGCCCGCGACCAGGTGCTGCGGTGCCGGGGCATCACGCAGCACTTCCTCCGGATGTCACGCGGCCAGGCGTCCCCGGGGGACATCGTCGACCTGGTGGCGACGGTCGGAGCCGTGTGCCGGCTGATCGAGCCGACGGCCCGCGCGCACAACGTGCGGATCGAGCCGAAGACCCCGTCGAGCCCGCTTCACCTGCGGGCTGACGAAGCGGAGCTTCAGCATGCGCTCATCAACCTGCTGCTGAACGCGGTGCAGGCCTGTAAGCCAGGCGGTGTCGTGTCGCTCAGCCTCGAGGGCGGCAACCCGGTGCACATCCGCGTCTCCGACAACGGGTGCGGCATTGCGCCGGAATTCCAGAAACGGATCTTCGAGCCGTTCTTCAGTCTCCGGAAGGGCGGTACCGGCCTGGGGCTATTCCTGTCGCTGAACTTCGTCCGGCGCTGGGGCGGCGACATCACGGTCGCCAGCGAGCCCGGGTCTGGGTCGACGTTCGACATCACGCTGCCCGCGACCGCCAGCGGTGCGGCGTAGGACAACCATGACCAAGCCCGGCGCTTCCATCCTGCTCGTGGACGACGATGCGGCGTTCCGCCAGGTGATGGCGGGCGAACTGACGCGCCTGGGATTCGCGGTCGACACCGCCTCGTCGGGGGAGGACGCCGTGAGCAGGCTCGGGGAACGCGAGCCGGACGTCGTCCTGCTGGACTTGCAGTTGCCGGGCATGAGCGGACTCGACGTGCTCAAGATCGTCCGCGACCGCCATCACGGCGTCGAAGTCGTCATGCTGACTGGTCATGGGTCGATCGACACGGCGATCGAGTCCATCCGGATCGGCGCCTTCGACTACGTTGTCAAGCCGTGCCCCCTCGACGAATTGCAGATCCGGATCCAACGGGCGCTGGAGCGGCAGACGCTGCACCGGCGCACGCATCTCCTCGAGCGAGGCCTGACGCCCCCCGACCCCGGCGGATCGTTTGTCGGCAGCAGCCCGGCGTTCCGGGACATGCTCCAGCTCATCGAGCGGATTGCGCCGACGGACTCGACCGTGCTCATCACCGGCGAAACGGGAGCCGGCAAGGAGATGGTCGCACGGCTGATCCACGCGCGCAGCCTGCGCCGCACGAAGCCGTTCATCGTCGTCGAATGCGCCGCGCTGCAGGAGAGCCTGCTGCAGAGCGAACTCTTCGGCCACGACCGCGGGGCCTTTACGGGCGCGGACCGGGCCAAACCCGGCCTGTTCGAAGTCGCGCACGGCGGCACGATCTTCCTCGACGAAATCGGCGAAGTGAGCCAGGCGACGCAGGTGAAGCTGCTCCGCGTCCTCGACGCGTCGACGTTCCGTCATGTCGGGGGGACGAGCGAGATCCGGGTGGACGTCCGGGTGCTGGCGGCCACGAATCGCGACCTGCCCGGCATGGTGCGCCAAGGGCTGTTCCGCGAGGACCTCTTCTACCGGCTCCGCACGATTTCGGTCGAACTGCCGGCGCTGCGGACGCGCCCGTCGGATATCGATCTGCTGGCCCGGCATTTCGCTGGAATCCTCAACGAGCGGTACGGGTTCCGGAAGACGATCGGCGAGGCCGCCATGGCCGTCCTGCGCGGTCATGCCTGGCCGGGCAATGTCCGGGAACTGCTCCATGCCGTCGAGTCGGCAATGGTCGTGTGCGACGGCCCCGAGATCCAGCCGGCACACCTGCCGGCGGCCATCAGGAGCGCGACGGCCGTAGGAACGGCGGCCGCGGTCGCGGACGGCGCCGCCCCACAGACGCTCGAGCAACTGGAGCGTGCCCATATCGAGGCGGCGCTGCGCGCGACGTGTGGACACCGCGGCCATGCCGCAAGACAGCTGGGCATCAGCGAGCGCAACCTCTATCGCAAGCTGCGCGAGTACGGCCTGCTCGGGTAAGCTCTGGACGACACCGGCTGGACGAAACTGCTAATTGGTCGGTCCGGTTTGCACTTTGATGGGTGTTTATCGCTCATTTCACGTACACATCAACGTGCATGGGTTGACCGGAGATCCCGCCAGAATGCGCTACAATAGAGCAAGATACCTGGAACATCTGGGATCTTGACAGCGCGCCGCCAAGCCGCGTAAGGTTGGCCAAGTGGATTGTCCTTTTGCATGGATATTGCGCTGCGGTAAGACCACATGACCATGAGTCGGCCACACCCTGACACAGCCGCTCTCAGCGGCGACGGAATCGCACCATGAATCTCGAACAACTCACCCGCATGTACGACTTTACCGGGCGCACCATCGTCATCACTGGCGGCGCCGGCGTGCTCGGCGGCGACATCTCGTGCGCCCTGGCGTGCTGCGGGGCCAATGTCGCGATTCTCGACCGGAACATCGAACCGGGCCAGGCTGTGCTCGAGCGCATGGGTCCCCACGCCAGCCGTGCCCTGCTCGTCGCGACCGACGTGCTGGACGTCGACAGCCTCACCCGTGCCCGGGCCGCCGTCGTGGAACGGTTCGGCGGCGTCGACGCCCTCGTCAACGGCGCCGGCGGCAATCACCCCAAGGCGACGACCAGCGCGGAGCAGCGGTTCTTCGATCTGCCGGCGGATGCCCTGCGGTGGGTATTCGATCTGAACATCCTCGGGACCATCCTGCCGTCGCAGGTCTTCGGCAAGGTCATGGCCGACGCGGGCAGCGGAACGGTGCTCAACATCTCGTCGATGAACGCGTTTCGTCCGCTGACCCGCATCGCGGCGTACTCCGCGGCCAAGGCCGGCGTCAGCAACTTCACGCAGTGGCTGGCGGTGCACCTCGCCCAGGAGTACTCGCCGCGGATCCGGGTCAACGCGATCGCACCCGGCTTCTTCCTCACGAATCAGAACCGATTCCTGCTGACCGATCAGCACACTGGCGAACTCACGCCCCGCGGCCGAACGATTCTCGCGCATACCCCGATAGGACGATTCGGCGAGCCCGAGGATCTGCTGGGCGCCGTGCTCTGGCTGCTCTCGCCCGCCTCCGCCTTCGTCACGGGCATTGTCGTGCCGGTCGACGGCGGCTTCTCGGCGTTCAGTGGCGTCTGATCCGGACAGGCGAGAAAGGCTCCACCTCATGCTCACCGGCGAAGGATCCCTGGACCGCTATCTCGACCCGCAGGACGTCGGCCGATTGGTGCGGACGGGTCTGGCGTCCGAACCGCTGGACGGGCGGCGCGTGCTCGTGCTCATCCCGGACGGCACGCGCACAATGCCGATGCCGCTGATGTTCGAGGTGCTCACAAAGACGCTCGGGCCGCGCGTGGCGGCCCTGGACTTCCTGGTCGCCCTGGGCACGCATCAACCCATGACGGACGAGCAGCTGGGACGGCTCATCGGCCGCCCTGTCGAGCACGGGCATGCGGGCCGGAGCCGGATCTTCAATCACCGGTGGGACATCCCGGCGACGTTTGCGCAGATCGGCGTGATCCCCGCGCGCGAGATTGCCGACCTGACGGGCGGCTTGCTCGAGCAGGACGTCCCGGTGGCGCTGAACCGGCTTGTTGTCGAGTACGACCACATCCTCATCTGCGGGCCGGTGTTTCCCCACGAGGTTGTCGGCTTCTCGGGCGGGACGAAGTACCTCGTGCCCGGCGTCGCGGGTCCGGACGTCATCAACTTCACGCACTGGCTCGGCGCGGTCATCACGAGTTCCGCCGTGATTGGCGCAGGCTACACGCCGGTACGGGCTGTCATCGATCGCGCGGCGAGCTTCGTGAATCGCCCCGTCACGTGCCTCAGCCTGGTCGTGACGCACCACGGACTGTCCGGCCTGTACATCGGCACGCCCCAGGAATCCTGGCAGGCGGCGTCGGCCCTCTCCGCGCAGACACACATCGTGTGGGTCGACAGGCCGTACACGCGCGTGCTGTCGATCATGCCGGAGATGTACGACGACCTCTGGACGGCGGCCAAAGGGATGTACAAGCTCGAGCCCGCCATCGCCGACGGCGGCGAAATCGTGATCTATGCGCCGCACATCACCGAGGTCAGCTACACGCACGGGCAACACATCGACGAGGTGGGCTATCACTGCCGCGACTACTTCCTGCGGCAGTGGGCGCGGTTCCAGCACATCCCGGGAGGCGTGCTGGCGCACTCGACGCACGTGAAGGGACTGGGCACCTACGACGCAGCCACCGGTGCGGAGGTGCCGCGGATTCGCGTGACGCTGGCCACCGGGATCCCCGAGGAGCGGTGCCGGCGCATCAACCTCGGCTACCTGGATCCGGCCGGCGTGCGACAGGACGAGTGGCTGGGCCGTGAGCACGACGGCGTGCTGGTCGTGCCCCGCGCGGGAGAAATGCTCTACCGCCTCAAGCCGGCGGTTCAGGCAGGAGTGGGACATGGTGTGTGACATCGGCGTCGTCGGCCTCGGGGTGATGGGCAGCAACCTCGCCCTTAACATGGAGCGCAACGGCTTCCGCATCGCGGGCTACGACCTGGCGGCGGCGAAGGCCACGGCCTTTGTGTTGGGACCGGCTGCCGGCAAGCGGGTCGAACTGGCGGAGTCGCCGGATGGCCTGATGGCCATGCTGCAGAAGCCGCGGCGGGTGCTGATGATGGTGCCGGCGGGCGACGCTGTCGACAGCGCGATCGCGCACCTGAAACCCCACCTCGAAAAGGGCGACATCCTGATCGACGGCGGCAACTCGTGGTTTCTCGACACCGAGCGCCGCAGCCGCGAACTGGCCGCCGGCGGGTTCCACTACGTTGGCACGGGCGTGTCGGGCGGCGAGCAGGGGGCGCTGTGGGGTCCGGCCATCATGCCTGGCGGCCAGCGCGAGGCCTGGGACGCGCTGGCACCGATCCTGAAGGCGATCTCGGCCAAGGCCGACGATGGCGAGCCGTGCGTCGGGTACATGGGCCCCGGCGGCTCCGGGCACTTCGTGAAGATGGTGCACAACGGGATCGAGTACGGCGACATGCAGCTCATCGCCGAAACGTACGACATCCTGTCGCGCGGCCTCCAGCTGAGCGCGCCCGACATCGGCGGCATCTTCGCCCACTGGAACACGGGCGAACTGCGATCGTACCTGATCGAGATCACCGCCGCCGTGCTCGCGAAGTCGGACCCCGACACGGGCCGGCCGCTGGTGGACGTCATCCTCGACGAAGCCCAGCAGAAGGGCACGGGCAAGTGGACGAGCCAGAACGCGTTCGACATCGGGGCGCCGATCCCGACGATCAACGCGGCAGTCGAAAGCCGGATCCTCTCGTCGCTCAAGGCCGAACGCGTCGCCGCCAGCCGCATCCTGCGCGGCCCGACGCCCCGCTATGAGGGCAACCGCGAGGCGCTCATCGCGGCGGCGCGAGCGGCGCTCTACGCCAGCAAGATCACGTCGTACGCCCAGGGCTTCGGTCTCCTCCGCCAGGCGTCGGCCGAATACACGTACGACCTGCAGATGGGCGGCATCGCGCGCGTGTGGCGGGCCGGGTGCATCATCCGCGCGACGCTGCTGAACGACATCATGGCGGCCTACCAGCGTGATCCCGCACTGGTGAACCTGCTGCTCGACGGTGCGTTCCGGGAGGCGGTCGAAACCCGCCAGGCATCGTGGCGGTTCCTCGTGCAGTCGGCGGTCGAGTTGGGCATCCCGGCGCCCGCCATCAGCGCCTCGCTCTCTTACTTCGACGCGTACCGCAGCGAACGCCTGCCAGCCAATCTCACGCAGGGGCAGCGCGATTACTTCGGGGCGCACACGTATCGCCGCATCGACAAGGCAGGGGCGTTCCACACGGACTGGTAGTTGATGACGGGGACATCGCCTGCGTGCGACGGCCTGCACCTGCCGCGAGAACGGGCGATGGGAACGAATGTCCACCTCCACGGGGAGCAGCAACGATGACTCAAGGTCTGTCCATCCGTCCTGACGGTGCGCTCGATTTCGTCTCGCTGGGCGCCCTCGTGCACCGGCTCGATCCCGGCATCATCCCGTTCCGCAAGGCGACCTCCTGCCAAATCCACGTGAGCGGCGGCGAGTTCAACGTCGCCGCCAATCTGTCGGATTGCTTCCGCATGCGCACGGGCATCGTCACCGCGATCGTGGACTACCCCATCGGCGATCTGATCGCCGAACGCGTGCGCGCCATGGGCGTCATGCCGTTCTACACGCACTTCGCGCACAACGGCGTGAACGGCCCGAACATGGCCACCGTGTACAGCGACCGCGGCCAGGGCGTGCGGGCGCCGGTCGTGTTCTACAACCGATCGAACGAAGCCGCGGCACAGCTCAAGCCGGGCGACGTCGACTGGTCGGCGATCTTCGGCGGCGGCGTGCGCTGGTTCCACAGCGGCGGGATCTTCGCCGCGCTGTCGCAGACGACGGGCGAACTCATCATCGAGGGCATGAAGGCCGCGAAGGCCGCCGGAGCGGTGACGTCCTTCGACCTCAACTTCCGCGAGAAGCTCTGGAACATCTGGGGCGGCGAGACCCGCGCGGCCGGTGTCGTCGCGCGCATCGTCGAGCACGTGGACGTGCTCGTGGGCAACGAAGAAGACCTGCAGAAGGGCCTCGGCATCCCGGGCCCCGAGGTCGCGGCCACGTCGAAACTCGATCCGAGCACCTTCTTCGGCATGATCGACAAGGTCGTGACGAAGCACCCGAACGTCAAAGTCGTCGCGACGACGCTGCGCGAGGTGCATGCCACGAACCGCCACAGCTGGGGCGCCGTGGCCTGGATCAACGGGCAGACGTACGCCTCGCCCACGTGCGAACTGGATGTCCTCGATCGCGTGGGCGGAGGCGACGGGTTCGCCTCCGGCTTCATCTACGGGCTGCTGACCGGCGAGTCGCCGGACACGGCGGTGAAGCTCGGATGGGCCCACGGCGCGCTGCTCACCACCTTCCCGGGCGACACGTCGATG
>JAPKZP010000736.1 GCA_026393735.1 Acidobacteriota bacterium | reverse complement strand
AAGAGCGAACGTTCCGACCCGTCGAAACGGCCGAACTGTTCATCGAGCCGCCGCAGTACTTCACCACCGAACAGCCCGACGCCGATCGCATGACCTACCAGCAGCTGAAGCGCTACATCGTCGAGCTGCGCGGGAGCGGATTCCACGTGACGGAGTACGAAGTCGAACTGCACCGGAAGCTCTCGTTTCCGTGGGTCACGCTGATCATGACGTTCATCGCGGTGCCGTTTGCCGTGACGACCGGCCGGCGCGGGGCGATGTACGGCATCGGCCTGGGCATCGTCCTCGCGATCGTCTACTGGATCGCGATGAGCGTGTTCGCCGCCCTGGGGGCGGGCGGCGTCCTCATTCCCCTGCTGGCCGCGTGGGCGCCCAACATCCTGTTCGCCACGGCAGCCGTCTACCTGCTGTTGACCGTCCGGACCTGAGTCCGCCGTCGCGTCGAATCGCGCCGGCGCCGGAGGGGGGGATCGCTCGCGCACTGCAGGCGAGCCCTGGGAATCCCCCGACCGCGAGTTCCCGACCGCTAGCGCTCCGTCCGCAGCCCCTCGATCCACACCGTCCCGCCGTCGCCCGGCCTCGCATTCGTCGTGTCGAACACGAACAGCAGCGCATCGATCCTGGCCGGTTCGAGTGGCACGCGCGCCGCCGTGCCGGCCTCGCGCATGTCCGCAAACACGACGGTGACATCGCGCGGCGTGGTATCGAGATACACGGACCGCTGCCACCGGCGCGGAACCGATCCGTCGACGCTGCGGACCTGGACCGACAGGCGCAACGGGCGGCTGGCTCTGGCGCGGAACGCCATGCGCGTCGCGTCGGTCAGGGGCCCGACCTCCGAGGTCACCATCGCGACGAACGGACTGGTCTCGTGCGCGCCGAGCTGGAAGCGGAACTCGTGTCCGGGCGCGCCCTGCCCCACCGATGTCACGAAAGTTCCAGCCGAGACCGGCGCCTTCTCAATCCGCCAGGTTCGGGCGGACAGCGTCAGGCTCGCGGTCGCAGCGGGCAGCGGCGGCGGAGCCGCGGAGCCCGGATCGATTCCCACGTAAATCGGGTTGGTGACAATCCACGGGAGCGGCGGGCTGCCAGGGGCCCCGTCGAGGCGGGCCTCGAGGCGGTACGCGCCGGGCAGGCGGCCGTCCCATTGAAGCGTTCCCCCGGCCGACTTCTGCACGGGTTCGCCGTTTCGAAGCAGCCAGAGGGTTCCGCCAGGCGGCACGTTCGCCCGGGCCTCGATGCGTGCGGCGTCCTTCAGGGGCAGCGTATCGCCCTGGTGGGCGGTGATGCCGCCCGACGTCGCGGCAAAAGCAAGCCACGGCGGCCCAGCCACGCCGGTGAACGCCGAATACACGTGGCCCGCACGAATGGCGCGGAGGATCCTGCCGGCGTCGTCCACCGCGTTGCCTGACAGCGGCGTGTCGAGTTCCACTGCCGACGAGAAGGCACGGAACACCGACTCGTACGACGGCAGGTTGATGTGAACGAACTCGTCGTACGGATCCGCCTTGCCGCCAAGGCCCATCCGCGCATGCGCGTCGGCGGCGGCGAGCCCGACGACACGCCGGTGGGACGTCAGGCGATCCCACTCGCGAAGCACGCCCACCGGCCGGTCGAAGAGCGAAACGACGGTCTCAGTCGGCCGAATCGGGTACTGCAGGATGGTCGGCAGTAGCCTCCATCGCTGTTCGTCGCGCCACTGAGAATCCGCGTTGAACCACTCGACGCCGTCGAACGGCGTGTCCCAGGCCTCCCAGCGCAGTTCCTTCTTGGAGGAGTCGGGATGCGCGGCAACCCCGAATCCTCCAAGGCGTGCGACGTCTTCAACGACGTCTCTCGCCTCGCCGCCGAGCGGATACGGCGGCGGGGGCAGGCCAAGGGCGGCGTAGTGTCCGTCCGTCGTGCTGATCTCGACCCCCTCGAGACAAAGGACGCCGCCGAGGTACGCCGGCAGCGACGGGCGACGCATCGCGTCCCCATGGTCGGTGACGATGACGAAGCTCAATCCCGCCCGGGACGCCGCAGCCGCAATGTCGGCCAGCGTGCCCGTCCCGTCCGATGCCCTGGAGTGAATGTGGTAGACCCCGCGCACAACCGGAGCATCGCCGGCCCTCGCCACCGGCGCGGGCAGATGCAGTGATGCAGGCGGAAGCGAGACCAGCGCCCAGGCGGCCCAGGCCAGCAACACGGCGACGAGCACGAACAGGAACCGGCGCATATCAGCCTTTCAGACCTACGTGCGTGGCAAATGAATGCCGCAACACGTGCGGACTCACGTCGTGCCGTAGTCCGGCCATGCGGACGTATCGCTTGAGGATCTTCCAGAATCCAACACGGCTCAGGGCGCCTCCGCGCGCATTGAGGAAGAGACGCGGCGGCGACGCGTCGCGTGCCAGCACCGGGCGGCCCTGCCGCTGATAGCGCTGCACCCACGTGGCCGCCTGGTCCCCTATCGGCACGAGCCGCTGCTTCTCGCCCTTGCCCGTGCACGTGAGATACCCCGCCGACAGGTTGATGTCAGCCGCGCGCAGGCCGACGAGTTCCGACACCCGGAGCCCGGTGGCATACAGCAGTTCCAGCAGCGCGCGGTCGCGCAGCCCCAGCGACGTTGCGGGATCCGGCTGCCGCAGCAACCGGTCGACGTCGTCCGGCGACAGGTACTTCGGCAGCGATGGCCACGGGCGGGACGCGCGCAGGTCATCGGCCGGATTGCGGGCCAGTTGCCCTTCCTTCACCAGATACCGGAAATACCCTCGAACAGCGGCCACGGACCGGGCCACCGACCGGGGCGCCAGACCATCGGACAACTGGCCGCGAACGAAGGCCTCCAATTGAGCCCGATCGAGGTCCCGTACCCCGGCGCCGATCGTTCTCGCGTGCGCCGCGAGACGTCCCAGGTCCCGGGCATAACTTTCGACCGTGTTCTCCGACAACCGGCGCTCGACGCGCAGGTGATCGAGATACGCGTCGAAGGCGGGTAATCCCGGGAGCGGCGGCAGGGCATCCGGATCGGGGCGCCTTCGTTTGACAGAGCTACCCCCCGGCGCTAGTATCTGCCGTCTCTGTTTTGACATTCCGGGGTAACCCATGGCACCGCGTTCCAAGTGGCAGCAACTGCCTACCGAAGCGATCAATCCCGCCAGCCTCGCCATCGATAAGCTGCCGTCGGCCGAAATCATCGACGTGATGCTGGGTGAAGACCGCAAGATGCTCGCCGCGGTCGCCCGCGAACGCGAGCGCATTGCGCTGGCTGTTGACATTATCACCCAGGCGTTGAGAAAAGGGGGACGCCTTGTCTTTGTCGGGGCGGGCACGAGCGGCCGACTCGGCATCCTCGAGGCGGCAGAAATCCCGCCCACGTTCGGCACCGATCCGGACCTGGTGCAAGGCCTGATGGCTGGCGGCAAGTCGTCGGTCTTCCAGGGGCGGGAGGGTGCGGAGGACCGGTACGACGAAGGCGCGCGCACGGTGGCGCGCATGCGGCCGACCAAGCGCGACGTCTTCGTGGGCGTGTCGGCGAGCGGGATGACGCAGTTCGTGCGCGGTGGGCTGGCGTCCGCCCGGACCGCTGGCGCCCGCATCATCTTCGTCACCTGTGATCCGGCCACGGAGTTGCAGACTTTCGTGGACCTGACGATTGCGCTGGGCGTCGGGCCAGAAGTCATTGCCGGGTCGACGCGCCTGAAGGCCGGCACCGCCACGAAGCTCGTCCTCAACATGCTCACGACCGCGTCGATGGTCCGCATCGGCAAGACGTACGGCAACCTGATGGTCGACGTGCAGTCGAGCTCCGAGAAGCTCAAGGACCGCGCCCGTCGCATCGTGGTCATCGTCACGGGACTCGAGTACGACCAGGCCGACACGCTGCTCCACCGGGCACACTGGAACGTCAAGGCCGCGATCGTGATGCAGAAGACGGACCTTTCCTACACTCGGGCGCTGAGCCGCTTGCGGAAGGCGGACGGGGTCGTCCGGGAAGCGCTGGGAGAGGACATCGAGCCCCGTCTCCGGGAACTGCTGGGCGCGGCCGTCCCGTCACGAGACCAGGCCTGACAGCCGGCGATTCGTCATTCGTACGCCGGGATCCGCGCGCCGCCGCTCAACTCGTCGAGGGCGAGTCGGACAGCCCCCGTCGCGGGTTCTGCGGACAGGCGCGACACGCGCGCCGACGGCGTCGTCTCCACCAGCCGTGCGTCCAACTGACCGGCCAGCCACGGCACGGCCTGGAAGAGTCCGCCCGCCAGGACTGCGGTGAACGGCTCATTCGCCATGTCCAGGCGCGTCACCACGGCCCGCACCGCGATCATCAGTTCATCGGCGGCATCTCCCAGGATCCGGCGCGCGACCGCGTCACCGTCGGCAGCGGCAATGCCCACGTCGGCGGCCAGCGCCGCCACGCCGGGCTGGCGCAGGCTGCCGTAGTAGACCACCTGGACGAGGTCGCGCGCCGTGCCGATGCCGAAGTGCCGCAGCATGCGATCCGTCAGCTGCGTTGCCGGCCCGCGGAGGTCCGAGGCCCGCATGACGGCCTGAAGCGCGCGGCGGCCGATCCAGTAGCCGCTCCCTTCGTCGGACATCACGTAGCCCCAGCCCCCCGCCCGGGCGGCGCGTCCGCGGGCGTTGCGTCCGTAGGCCATCGATCCGGTCCCCGCGATAATGACGATGCCTGGTGCGCGTCCGGCGCCCGCGACGAGCGCCAGCAGCGCGTCGTTCACGACGAGCGTCGGGACGTCGTAGCCGATCCGTCTCACGATGCCGCGGACGATGGCAGCGTGATCCGATCGATCGACGCCCGCGACACCCAGGCAGATCGCCGCAGGCCTGATGTCACGGTTGCCGAGGGCGTCCGTCATCGCGCGCCGGAGCACGGACTCCACCTCCCGCTCGCCGGCTGACGCGAGGTTCGCGCCGGGGGCGCGGGCTTCAGCCAGGACGGCGCCCTGCTCGTCCGCGAGCAGACACACGGTCTTCGTTCCGCCTGCATCGATCCCGAGCACGTGCTGCACGAAGCCCCTCCGCGCACGGAGCATAGGGAGAGACTGGTCCCGCTGTCAACGACGACGGCGCTCGACCGTGGGCGTGCGCGCAACTCGTGAGCCCGTTGACAGGCCCGACGGCCAGTTGCAACAGTCGCCCGTCCTCATGACGCGCGCGCATGCATTCCTGACTGCCGAACGGTTGCTTCGCGACGGCGTGGGCGCACGGGTCTACCCCGCCGCCTGCGCAGAGGTAGGCACGTCGGCGGGCGTCGTGTGGCGTGCCGCGGTTGGCGCGCTCACGTACGAGGCCGACGCGCCCGCCGCGTCGGCCGAC
>JAPKZP010000197.1 GCA_026393735.1 Acidobacteriota bacterium | reverse complement strand
TTGCACAGGTAGAACAGCAGGTTGAACCCGATCCCACCGAGGCTCGCGAGCCGGGTGAACAGACCCAGGATCAGGCAGAACCCGACGAGCGCGAGCCCCCACATCGTGACGAGATCCGCGTTGGCGAGCAGATCCGGGTTGCCCGCCAGTCCCTTGAACAGGTCGGCAAACGGCCCCCGGGCCTGCTTGAGGTAGCCCGCGGCCGACCAGGACGGCGCCGTCAGCTTCGCGATGCCCTCGTAGAGGAAGTGCCACCCGACCGCGACCCGCAGCACCGTGATCGCGATCATCGGCCAGCGGGAGAGCGTCCGTTCGTCCATGTCCGTCTTCCTCTAGACGCGATAGTCGTCGGGCCCGAATGCCAGCCGGGACTTCGCCTCGATCGCCTCGTTGACCTTCAGCACGCTGCTCGCGCTTTCGTAGCCGGCCTCGGCCGGGCAGTTGAGCTTCGCCTTGCCGCGCACGGCGTCGAAGAAGTTCTGCAGGTGCGGCTGATGATACGGGTCGCGCAGCACGATCGAGACCTTGTGCTCGTCGGGCGAGACCGACTCGCGCACGTCCGTCACGCCCTCGGTCTTCTCCTTGACCTCCTGGATCGTCGGCGCGTTCAGGAAGCCCTTCTGGACCCACGTGTCCCAGGCGGGTGCGTTCGGGTCGCGGTAGAGCCTGGCGCCGTAGGTCTCCGACTCGGAGATGAGCAGCGTCCCCTGGTCGCCCATGAAGTTCTCGAAGTAGCCCTGGCTGCCATTGGTGGTCTGCGTCTGGTAGTACGCCTTCACCGGGCCCGCCGGCGTGTCGTAGTCGTAGACGGCCATGACCGTGTCGTACCACTCGTGGGTCTTCGGGTCGTGGTAGAGCAGGCCGCCGCTCGCCATCACGGCGGACGGGTTGACCCCGAGGAACCAGGTATAGATGTCGATCTGGTGCGAGCCGAGGTCGACAATGGGCCCGCCGCCCAGGCCCTTGAACCAGCGCCAGTTGCGGAACTGGTGCATGTCCTTGAAGCCGTACTGCTTCAGCCGCGCGTCGGGGATCGCGTACCGGGCGGGAGCCCCGAGGTCCGGCGCCACCGCCCGGTTCCATTGCCCGCTGATGGTGACGATCCGGCCGAGCAGTTTCGCTTCGCCGAGCAGCTTCTCGTAGCAGTGGAGGTACCGCGGGTTCGAGCGGCGCTGGTGGCCGATCTGCAAAAGCTTGCCGGTGTCGCGGGCGGCCGCCACCATGGCCCGTGCGCCCTCGAGGGTGTTCGACATCTCCTTCTCGCAGTACACGTGCCTGCCGGCCTTGAGACAGTCGACCGTGTGCGGCGAGTGCCAGAAATCGGGGGTGGCGATGACGACCGCATCGAGCTCTTGTTCCTTGTCGAGCATCTCGCGGTAGTCTTCGTACGCGTTGGGGTTGTGATTGAACTTCTTCAGCTGATTGACGACGCGCTTCTGGTTGTACTCCGTCCAGATGTCGCACACGGCGCGGAAGCGTACACCCGGAATGCGGAGCATCGAGTCGGTCAGCACCTGGCCCTGAGCCCCCGCGCCGAGCAGGGCGACGTTGATGGGCTGCACGTCGCCGGCGGCCGCGGGTGCTGCGGCAGCCGCTTCCATCTTCGCCTGCTCGTAATGGCGCTGCTCGTTCCACGCATAGCCGAAGAGGCCCAGCGCGGGGAACGTGGACAGCCCCCGTAACACGTCGCGCCGGCCGAGCTTCCGCTGCCCCTGATCCCCGGTCTGCGCCGGCGTCTTGCCTGGCTCCCCGTCACCGGCCATTGGTCGTCTCCTGCGCTGCGTCACCTACGACGAAGCCGAAGTATACCCCGCGCCGGAACCACCGAAATGCAGCAGGGTCGCCTGCTCCCGCTGGTCTCCGTCCGGTTCCGGAAGGACCCAGGCCTCGACGCCGGGGCTCCGCTCGCACAGCGTCGCGATGTCCTCTAGACCCAGCAGCATGAAGGCCGTTGTCAAGGCATCGGCCACGGCGGCGGCCGCGACCCGGGGGCCCCCGTCACCCCGCGCCTCGGCCCCGGCCGCCTCCGGACGGGGCACGGCGACCCAGGCCGCGCGGCGCCCCCGGACAGGCTTGCCGGTGCACGGCTCCACGATGTGATCGCCTTTGCGTAACCCGGACGCCCCGAGCGCCGTCTGACGCACGGAGAGGTGGACCAGCACCCGTGAGGGATCGCCGGGGTTACTCAGCGTGAGCGGCCACCCGTCGAGGCCCTCCGGCGCCTCGAGTGCGAGGACGGAGCTGAAGCCTCCGTGGACGAGCGCCTGCCCGAGCCCCCACTCTTCCAGCAGTTCGGCCATCAGGTCGACCGCGTAGCCTTTGCCGATGCCGCCCAGATCGAGCCTCACACCGTCCGTGGTCGCGCGAACGGCAAAGGCATCCGGCTCGAGTTCGAGCGACGGCAGCCCGGTGCCGATCGACACGTCGAAGGCGCCGCCCGTCAGGTCGAACGCGTGGCGCGCGATCACGAGGCACTCCATCGCGGACGGGCCGACCCGTGTGCGCTCGCCGGCCGCGAGGCGGTTGACCCGCGCGATATCGCTGTTGGGCACGAAACGGCTCAACTCGCGCTCGAGGCGGTCGACGAGATCAAAGGCGGCGTGCGCCGCCTGCGCGGCGTACCGTTCATCGGAGTGCACCGCGGAGACCTCGAAGACGGTGGCCATGGCCTCGTGCGAGAAGCGTCGCACGCCGCCGAGCGTGCGCCACGCCTCGATTTCCAGCCCGCTGTCCGCCCCGTCATGGTCCATCAGCCCCAGTTCCTCCGCCCAGGCGCCGCCTGCTCCAGCAATGCCTCCACATCAACAATATCCGCCATGCTCCGAGGCGCCGGCCCCGAGCGTATGCGCAATTGGGGTCAGAGTCGAATCTCTCCGCTGATGACCTTCGCTGCGCCGCCGGACTGATCCAGCGAGCCGGTCCCGATACCTCTTGTTGAACCTGCCGAGGAAGATGGGCCCCAAGCCCAAGCGAAGGTTTAGGCAGTGCCGACTGGGAGTGGCTTCTGAGTCAAGGGTTCAGCAGTCCGCCTCCGCGGCTGCGCCGCTTCGGCGAGAAAGGTTGGCGGAGAGGGGGGGATTCGAACCCCCGTGCCGCTTACGCGACAAGACGCTTTCGAGGCGCCCCCGTTACGACCACTTCGGTACCTCTCCGCTCGAGGCCGAATCTGAATTATAGCTCATCGTCAGGGTCGACACGGGGGTCGACCCCTACGGAGGCGTGCTCCCATCGCGTTCCGGACCGCCCTTGGCCCTGCGGTCTCTGAAAAACTCCTGAATGATGGCGCGGCACTCGTCTTCGAGCACGCCGCCCGTGACCTCGATGCGGTGATTGAGCGACGGCAACTCGTGCGCCCGGCACGCCGACACGACGGCGCCCGCTTTCGGTTCGGGCGCCCCGAACACGAGCGTGCCCACGCGCGCATGGACCATGGCGCCCACGCACATCAGACACGGCTCGATCGTGACGTAGAGTGTCGCGCCCACGAGGCGGTAGTTGCCCACGGCCTGCGCCGCCGTCCGCATCGCGACAATTTCCGCATGCGCCGTGGGGTCCACCGCGCCAATCGGCTGGTTGAACCCGCGGCCGACTACGACGCCATCGACAACGACGACCGCGCCAACAGGCACTTCGCCGGCGTCGAACCCTCGCCGGGCTTCGGCCAGGGCGGCGCGCATGAAGGCGTCATGAGGATCGGACACTGTCCCGCTATTGTGGCACCGGAGGACCGGCCAGTCACGCGCGCAGCAACAGCGCGCAGGCGGCAGGACCGCGCGCGCGCCGAGGAACGCCGGGCCCCGTTGGCATCGGTCCTGCATTTGTCCCATACTGGAGGCGGCTGACGGCGATCCGGTTGAGGGAAAGTCCCGAGCAGTGGTAGCATGGCGGCCGCCTGCCATGCTGCGGCCCGGGTATTCCGGGCGCAGCGCAAGTCTCTGTTCTTTTCATTACCTGGCCGCTGCGACCCGGGTGGAGGTCGTCGGCCATGCCTGACGGGCGCACGCCCCAGCCGACCAGGCTGGAAATGTCCGGCTGGCAAAACGAGGAGGATGCAGCGATGAAGAAAGCCATCTTTGTGCTCGCCCTGATTATGGGCGTGGCGCTTGTGGCCGGTCCGGTGATGGCGCAGACGGCGCCGACCTCAGTTGTGCTCAAGGGCAACCCGATGGGCGGCGTGAAGTTCGATCACGCTAAACACCAGAAGCTCGTGGGCGACAAGTGCGACACCTGCCACCACGCCTCGAAGCCCGAGAAGGCGATGAAGGCGAAGCAGGAGAAGTGCCAGACCTGCCACGAGAAGACGGCAACGGCACCGATGAAGACGAACGCCAAGGCCGCGTTCCATGACGCGATGGCGAAGAAGGGCATCTGCATCGACTGCCACGTGAAGGAAGTGGCGGCCGGCAAGAAGGCCCCGACCAAGTGCACGGAGTGCCACACGGTAAAGGGCTAGACTCGGCACAGAGTCATTTCGGGGCGGTCCGGATCGACATGATCCGGCCGCCCCGTTGCCTTGTACAGACGCCGTTCCGTACAGCCGCAACGATGTGTTCTTGTGGAAGTGGTGCGCCCTGCAGGACTCGAACCTGCGACCTCCTGGTTCGTAGCCAGACGCTCTATCCAGCTGAGCTAAGGGCGCGTTGGGATGCTCCGGCAGCCGCCTGAGCGACCGCCGGAATTTGCAATTATAGCACGAGCCTTCCGGTCAAACGCCAGCAGGTGGTCAAACACCGGCGCGTTGGCCGAACCATCCCGGGGTGCTGCCGATGCTCGGCCGCTAACCGCGGCGT
>JAPKZP010000299.1 GCA_026393735.1 Acidobacteriota bacterium | reverse complement strand
TACGCACCCGGGTCAACGTCCGGCGTCCGGAGGACCTTCCGCCCCGCGGACGTCATTGTCGTCACCTCGACATCCACCCGGCCGGCCGCAGGCAACCCGACGTGCACCGGCATGGCGTTCTGGGAGCAGTAGCCGCTGCCGGTGTCAACGATCCTCGTGCCGAGCAGCGTGCGTGTGCCCGCCGCGTACACGCGAACCTCTGAACCCGCCATGGAGAAGCGGCCGCGATCATCGAGCACCAGGATCTCCAGCGACTGCTTCGCGCGGTCCGGCGGCAGCAGGTTGCGGAAGAGGAAGTGGCCGCCACGCGTCCCGTTGTCCGCGAACGACAGGTCGAGCGCGCCGTCCTGGTCGAAGTCCGCCCACTGCACGCCGTGCGAGGCGTCGTGCTTGAGAAGCGTGGCCGAGTTGACTTCGGAGAACGCCGCGCCGTCGTTGTGATACATGTAGTCGCGGTAGTAAGCGATCCCCGTCAGGTAGCCGCCGGCGTAGAGATCCGGCCGGCCGTCGTTGTCGTAGTCGCCCCAGTTCGACGCCACGAGATGATGGTCACCCGCGACGCCCATCTTCACGGCGACGTTGACGAACTTCCCGCTGCCCTCGTTGTGCCACAGGGAGCTCGGCCCGTAGCCTGCCACGAAGAGGTCGAGGCGGCCGTCGTTGTCGAAGTCAGCCAGGCTCGGCCCGACGCTCCCGTAGACGGTCGGGCGCCCGTCCCCGTCCATGCCCAGCTCGTGGGCGATGTCCACGAATCGGGTCCGGTCGTTGCGGAAGAAGCCGTTGGTGTCGCCGTCCTGGTTCGCGACGAAGAGATCGAGATCGCCGTCCTCGTCCATGTCGAACCACACGGCGCCGACCGTCTTCCGCGGGTCGGCCACCCCCAGCGCCTTTGCCACGTCCGAGAACCGGCCCTTGTCGTTGCGGAACAGCATGTTCGGCCTGTCTCTGAAGGCCACGAACAGGTCCATCTGGCCGTCGCTGTCGTAGTCCACGAAGGAGAGCTGCCGGCTCTCGCCGACCGCGTCCACGCCCTGTGCGCGGGCCACGTCGGTGAAGTGTTTGCCGTTTCCTTCGTTCCGGTACAGCTTGTTGGGCACGATTGAGCTGCGCGCGAAGCCGATGTAGAGGTCCAGGTTCCCGTCCTGGTCGAAGTCACCCCAGCCGCATGCCCTGGTGTCCTCGGCGTCGGCCAGTCCCGCTGACGATGCAATTTCCGCAAAGGTGCCGGCGTCGTTGCGGTACAGCTTATTGAGCTCTCCGCGGCGGAAGCCGACGAAGAGATCCAGGTCGCCGTCGTTGTCGTAGTCCCCCCAGGCGCTGCATTGGCCGCCCGCCGCCGCGAACAAATCGGGCTGCACCAGCCCGAACCGCGGTGCGCTGGCGGGATTGTCGGTCGAAACATCCCGCAGCGGCTCGAGCATCAACCGGCTCTTCGCGTGCTCATCGACGCTCTTGCGGCTGTAGGCCAGCGGGAAGTACTTGCCTTCTCCCCAGTAGGGGACCATGTCCTTGTAGTGCGGGCTGCCCGGCTGCGCGGAGTTGCCCGGCACACTGAGCCCGGTGGAGCGATCCCAGTCCTTCACGTCGAAGACGAAACTGAACGACGCGCCCGAGAGCTGCTTGTTACCCGCCTCGCTCGCGCTCGACGTGTTCATCACCGTGTAGGCATCACCGCCCCGGCGGACCGGATCTACCTGGAAGAGGCGCTTCGTGTCTGGCGTGGTCGCCAGCGGGTGGACGAAGTCGGCCGTGTGGACGTCGCCCCACTTCCACTTCGCCTGATCGGTGCCGAAGCGCTTGCGGATCTCCGCGAGCCCTTGTCCGAGCGCGTCCAGCAGCATCTTGTCGCGGGCCGCCGTGCGGGCCTTTCCGTTGGCGCCGTACGCCGCGTCAGGCGCCTTCATCCAGGCGATGACCTGGCCGATCTCGTACTGCCGGAACGTAGCCTTCGCCGCCTCGGGGACGCGCGGCGCGTAGGCCAGCGGCCCGAGCTTCAACATCCAGAACTCGTAGATCGTCGCGGCGTCAGAGTCGCGGTCCATCGCGAAGTTCCAGGCGAGCAGCCGGTCGATGGCCTGTCGCAGATCCGGGTCGGTCGTCTTGACCTTCCGCAGCAGCGGCACGATCTCCCGCGCGGGAATCGACACGACGTCCTGCTGGAGCTTCTCCAGATCGCCGACAGCGAACTTCTTGGGAGCGCCAAGCACTTCAGCCACGCGGTCGTAGCGGTACGGCGCGCCGTACTCGTAGCCGAGCGGGATGGGGTACCCCGGCAGGATCTTCGGCACCACGTCGTTGTTCGACGAGTTGTAGAAGCCCTTCGGCGTGTTGAAGCTGGAAGGCAGCTTGTCGTACGGGACGAACCCGTCCCATTCGTACTTGCCGTCCTTGCCGGGCACGGGCAGCAGGCCGTCCCAGCCCTTGCGGACAGGCGTCAAGGCCACGCCGCGGTAGCCGATGTTCCCGGCGACGTCCGCGTACACGAGGCTGTGGGACGGGATGTACCAGGCCTTGGGCAGCGCGTCGTTGAACTGCTTCCAGTCGGCCGTCTGCATGACGTTCAGGGACCCGAGGTACCCCGCGCCGCCGGGTTCAGCGCCCACCCATTTCAGCGCGAATGCGCGATGGCGGGCGGCGTTCTCGTACAGCACCGGCCCATGGCGCGTGGTCTTGACCTCGTACTCGACGGGCGCTGGTTTGCCCTTGACGAAGATCAGCTCGCGATCGACCTTCATGTCCAGCCACTCACCCTTGTACTGATAGCGGTTCGGGCTGGCCGGGTCGGTCTCCTCGACGTAGAGGTCCTGCTGGTCCATGCCGAGGATGGTGAACCCCCAGGCCAGCTTCTCGTTGTGCCCGATGCTGATGCCCGGCAGCCCAGGCTCGGTGGCGCCCAGGGCGTTCCAGCCGGGCGCGACGAGGTGCACGACGTAGCGCAGGGCGGGGTTGACCACCTCACGGTGCGGGTCGTTCGCCAGAAGCGGTCCGCCCGTGGCCGACTTTGCGCCGGAGACGACCCAGTTGTTGCTGCCGAGATCGGCCTTGAGGCTCCAGCGGATGTCGTTGGCGCCGCGCGTGATGTCGAGGATGGCCGCGTCGAGGTCCGCCAGGTCGAGGCCCGGGGGCACTTCGAGCTTCTTGCGTGGCGTGGTGGGATTGAGTTCTTCCACCTTCGCGAGGCCGAGGTTCCTGATCGCGATCGCGCGGGTCACCTCGCTCGAGGCGTTGCGCGACAGTGTCCAGCCGGGCATCCGTGTCAGCACCGTCTTCGCGGTCCAGGCCGGCTGGGGCTGGAAGCCGAGGATCTCGAATTCGACAGGCACT
>JAPKZP010000775.1 GCA_026393735.1 Acidobacteriota bacterium | reverse complement strand
GCGGACGCGCTGGCGGAGCGGTTGCGCGCGCACTACGCCCTCTTGACGTCCGTGGCGGCCTTCTCGCCCGAGCAGCCAGGCCGCCGGCGCGTGTATGACCGGCAGGATGCGTTCTACCTGCCGCTCGACGGCTTCGACGGGATCGATCGCCCCGGGCCGAATCTCCTGATCTACGTGCGGAGCGAACTGGCCGGGGCGATTCCTGCAGCCGCTTCAGCAACTGCGCGATGAGCGCCGCCATCCACGATGGCAACACTCACCGTGCTGGCGAGGCTCCGGCGTCATCGCGCTGCCGTACGACCTTGCCCGGGTACTTCTGAAGCCCCGTGAGCATGCCTGCGCGGCCGAGCAGATCGAGATAGGGCGCCAGCGTCGTCGCGTCGTCGCCGTACATCAGCGGAGCCAGGCACGGATGGCGTCCTTGTCCATCGTCTCGATCAGCTTGCGGTTGGCGGTGCACCCGGCAGGCGACTTGCTGCTCGCTTCGTCGTTGTACTTGTTGGCGGTGTCGAGGCACCGAGCCACGGGCGTGATGCTGAGCACCTGCGGTGCCGAACGCGGAAGCGCCGCGTTGAAGTACTGGTAGTTGGGCCTGACGATGGCCACACAGCCTGCGCTGAGGCCCGGGCGGAACTTCGCGCGCAGCCCTTTGGCCTCGGCCGCGTAGCACGCCGGGGCGGCGCGGTCGGCGGGTGAGAGCTCGGCCAGCCACGCCGTGACCTCGTCGAGGGCACGCTGGGCCGCGACGAGGCTCTTGCCCGTGTCCCCCGTCGGACTGATCTCCTGCACCAGGCTGGCCTCCTCGATGTGGAGGGACGCTTCGATCGAGGCGATGAACTCTTCGGGCTTGGGCATCCGCACGGCTGCCTCCTTGGCCTCCTTCATGCGCGTCGCCTGCCAGGCGGGGTCCCGCACCACCGCCAATCTGGCCTTGTACCTCTCGAGACTCCCCTGATAGCTGGCCACATCAACGCGACGGCTGGCAACGACCAGGTCGAGCGCCGCGCCGAATGGCACCGGCGCCCAGAGCGACTCGGGGGACTTCGCCATCACGAGGGCGTCGCCGTAGAGCGGAATGCCGGCCACTTCGCCCTTCGGCTTCGGCTGCATGAAGGCGTCGGTCTCAACCCCTCCCCACTCGCCGGGCCCCCGGCCGCTTCCCATCCACGGGTCGTTGACCTGGAATATCTGAAGCGCGGTTTCGCCCGTATCTTCGCGGATGACCTTGCCGTCTCGCTCGTGCTCGAAAATGGGGAACGCGCCGAAATCCAACGACCCGGCCAGCGGAAGGGACTTGCCGGCCGGTCGCCCACCTCCCGCCAGGCCGGGACCGAGCAGCGCACCCCAGGTTTCGACGCTGAACCCACGAGGCGTGGCCACGCCCGGGGCGCGGCGCAAGATTGCGTTCAACTCGAGGAGGGTCGCCTCGAACGCCTTGACCTCAGCCGGGGTGGCGCCGCGTGCCGTGCGCGCGCTGCTGATGGCCGAGAACGGCTTCCAGGCCTTCCAGGTGCCTGGCGCATCGAAGAGGTACCGCGTCTGGGACCACGCCGGCTGGGCCGACGCGCCAAGCGCGATCAGCAGAAGGCACACGATGAGCGGTCGACGGGGGAGCCGGATTGAGGGCATGCATCGATGGTAGGCCTCCTACCGGGACTTGTCCATCCCGGTCCGGCGACGCGCCGCCGATCCCGTCCCCCT